>NZ_VYKE01000008.1:0-85860 GCF_032424515.1 Pseudomonas sp. JV245A | reverse complement strand
CTGCCCCATCTACTGCAAGCGGCGCCGGAACGGGGGTCGCTGCCGGATCAGACCTGCAGCACCTCGATCCCCAACTGCCGATAACCTTCGATGTCCACACCCGGCGCCTCCTGCTCGGTCACCAGCCGGTGCAAGCGGTTGCATGGCACCACGACGAAGGGTTCCATGGCGCCGAGCTTGTCGGCGGTGGTCACGGCGATGACCTCGCTGGCACTGTCGAACATTGCCTGCTTGATCGGCACCTCGTCGAAATGCAGGGAGCTGATGCCGATCTCCGGGTGGATCGCGCAGACGCCGGTGAACATCAGGTCGGCCTTGATTCCCTGGATCATGCGCAGTGCTTCATGGCCGCTGGCGGACAGGGTTGCCGGGTTGAGCTGGCCACCGGCGAGAATCACCCTGACCTTGGGGTACTCGGCCAGGGCCACGGCAATCATCGGCGAGGCGGTGACCGCGGTCAGGCTGATGCCCGCCGGCAGCGACTGGGCGATGTGCAGGGTGGTGGAGCCGGAATCGAACAGCACCGTCTGGCCGTCCTGCACCCATTGCACGGCATATTGCGCCAGGCGCAGTTTCGCCTCATTGGTTTCGCCGACCCGGGTGAAATAGTCCTTGCCGCTGTCCTTGGGCCGCGGCAGCGCGCCACCATGGACCCGCTGCACCAGTCCGGCGGCATCCAGCTCCGCCAGGTCGCGGCGGATGGTGTCTTCGGACACCGCGAAATGCCGGCTCAGTTCGGCGGCCATGACCTTGCCGTCGCGCTCCAGCAGCAGAAGGATTTTTTGCCGACGCAAGGATGGCAGCTCGGCCGGCGGGTGTTGACTTTGCATGCTTATGCCCGCTGTTGCGTGTTTTCGCCAAACTACACAGACACTCGAGCAAAAACAAGCAACCCGATCAGTTGATCAACTGCGGCGCCCGTGAGCGGTACAAGGCCGCTTCCCCGAGGCGCTCGCGCACCAGCGCCTGGGCCTGGCGGGTCATCTGGTCCAACTGCCGGTCGCGCTTTTTCTCCGCTTCCAGCATGGCCTTGCGCCCGTGCTGGGCCAGCAGGTAGGTGTGGATCTGCCGCACTTCCACCGACTGGTAGATCGGTGCCACATCCAGCACCGCCAGCAGGCCGTCGCTGCCGTGGTCCCGGGTGTTCATCAGCACCTGCGGGCCGCGGGCGCCCAGCAGCTGGAAGCCCAGGGCCTCGAAACACCCCACCTTGGCCACGTTGCAGGCAAGTTCCGCATGGGGGTAACGCGCCAGCATGGCTTGCAGCATCTGCCGGGCAATGCCCTGGCGCCGATGGCCTTGCCGCACCGCCATATACGCCACGGCGCAGGCCTGGGGATCGTCCTTGACCGGCAGGTACAGGGTGAAACCCAGCACCTGGTCCGGGGCCTGCGGGTCGGTCGCCACCACCAGCTCCACCGCGATCCCCCGGGAACCGTCCATGGCTTGCAGGTACAGATGCACTTCATAGCCAACGCCGTACTGGTACAGGTTGTACAGCGGGTTGCTCGGGGCGATGGCCACCGCGCTGACATCGGTGATGTAGTCCACCACCATCTGCTGGATCTGGCTCTGGATGGCTTCGGGCGGCGGGGCTTGGAACAGGGTGATGCTGGACATCGAGGCGGTGACTCCGAGGATTGGGGCATGCCCGGCTACGGCGGGCGCGCCATGATAACCCGGCGCGGGTGACACAGGCGCACAACCGGGCAGCGCATCGGGTGCGTGCATCGGCGAAAAAGCGCGAATGGGATCGGGAGCAAGAGACTGGCGGGCTGCGGCTATGGCGGGGCCATGGCCGCAACCGGCACCGGATGCGGATGCACCGGCGCATCCGCGGTGCCCCGCCCGACGAACGCGGGCGGGGCCGAGGGCTTACAGCGCCATGTCGGCCGCTGGGTTGCTCTCTGGCTTGGCCAGGCTGGCCGGAGCCTGAGGCGCCGCGCCCTTGACCGGCGGTGGCGGGGTCAGTTGCAGCACTTCGGCGGTGTAGGCCCATTCTTTGGCCACACGCTCAGGGCTGTCGTTCAGGGCCGTACCGTAGCTCGGCACGATCTGCTTGAGCTTCTCCTGCCAGGCCGGGGTCGCGACCTGGTCCTTGAAGACTTTCTGCAGCACGCTGAGCATGATCGGCGCGGCGGTCGAAGCACCTGGGGACGCGCCCAGCAGGCCGGCGATGCTGCCGTCTTCGGAGGCCACGATCTCGGTGCCCAGTTTCAGCACGCCGCCCTTCTCTTCGTCACGCTTGATGATCTGCACGCGCTGGCCGGCCTGCCACAGGCGCCAGTCTTCCTGCTTGGCGTTGGGGAAGTATTCCTTCAGCGCGGCGAAGCGGTCGTCATCCGACAGCATCAGTTGGCCGGCCAGGTATTCCACCAGCGGGTACTGCTCGATGCCCACCTTGGTCATCGGCCAGAAGTTGTGGGTGGTGGTGCTGGTCAGCAGGTCGAAGTACGAACCTTCCTTGAGGAACTTGGTGGAGAAGGTAGCGAATGGGCCAAACAGGATCACCCGCTTGCCGTCCAGCACACGAGTGTCCAGGTGCGGAACCGACATCGGTGGCGCGCCGACCGAAGCCTTGCCGTAGGCCTTGGCCAGGTGCTGCTCGGCCACGCTGGCGTTGTCGGTCACCAGGAACGAGCCACCCACCGGGAAGCCGGCGTATTCGTTGGCTTCAGGAATGCCCGACTTCTGCAGCAGGTGCAGGGCACCGCCGCCGGCGCCGATGAACACGAACTTGGCGTCGGTCTCGGTTTTCGAACCGTCCTTGAGGTTCTTGTAGGTCACGCGCCACGAGCCGTCTTTATTGCGCTCGATTTCCTGCACTTCGCTGGACAGTTTCAGCGCGAAGTTGGGCTGGGCCTGCAGGTGGGCAACGAACTGGCGAGTGATCTCGCCGAAGTTGACGTCGGTGCCGATCGGGGTCCAGGTCGCAGCGATCTTCTGCGCCGGGTCACGACCTTCCATCATCAGTGGAACCCACTTCTTGATCTGCTCGGCGTCTTCGGAGTACTGCATGCCGCTGAACAGCGGGCTGGCCTGCAGGGCCTCGTAGCGGGCCTTGAGGAACTTGATGTTGTCATCGCCCCAGACAAAGCTCATGTGCGGGGTGGAGTTGATGAACGAGCGCGGGTTCTTCAGGACGCCGTTCTTGACCTGCCAGGACCAGAACTGCCGGGAAATCTGGAACGCTTCGTTGATCTCGATGGCCTTGGCGATCTCGATCTTGCCGTCCTTGCCTTCCGGCGTGTAGTTCAGCTCGGCCAAAGCGGAGTGGCCGGTACCGGCGTTGTTCCAGCCGTTGGAGCTTTCTTCTGCGACGCCGTCCAGGCGCTCGACCATCTCCATCGACCAATCCGGCTGCAGCTCATTGAGCCAGACCCCCAGGGTCGAACTCATGATGCCGCCACCGATCAGCAGCACATCCACTTTCTTCGGCTCAGCCGCGTGCGCGGTCGTGAGGCCTATCGACATCGCCAGCCCGATCAGGGCCGTGTTCACTTTCTTAAACATTCTGAGTACCTACGATAGAACGCCATCCGCCGCCCCATCCTCGATCCTGCGTACTCCGGTGATTGCGAAACAGTCATTTCGCAGGTCCTGGACCAACACATTCAAAAGAACTGGAGGGTGGGCACACAAGGCCGACGAGACAGGCTCGACCTCAGTTTTATATCGCTCCGGCGCTGACTTCTTGTCGTTCTTGGCTTCAGCTACTTGAGTGACAGTGTTTCTCAGGGCACGTCACGGGACGCAACCAACAGGCAGTTTCCCCCTGCCCGACCTTGCGCGCCGCAAACTGCCGGACGAACAAGAATGACGCCCGCAACTGCGGGGGCCAACAGGAAATTAGGGGTCGGGTTCAACCAAAGAGGTAAACGAACACTGCCTGACATTACATTCGGCGGGGTCGTGCAGACACTCCCACAGCCTTGCAAGGGACCCGAACAGGCCACTTGAAGCTAAGCACGGGTAAGGTATTTCTGCACAAACGATGAACCGATTCAGCGCAAGAATATCATTACGGCATCAGCCTGTCTTGGCCGGAGCCACGAGCCGCCCGCCCGGGAAAACCTCGACGCTGTACGACACCTGCCGCAATCAATGCGTCACAACGACGCTGGCCGCCCCTCATTCACAGCGGCAAATGCGCCTTCGCCAAGAGGCGACCTTGATGCATGATGGCACCGCGCCACAACACCACCTTCACCCATTTGCTGCAAAGGACGGCCATGCCAGGTATCGACAGTGTTGCAACAGAGTTCCGCGCGTTCCTGAAGTCCTGGGAACAGGAGCGCCCGCACCTTCCCTCGGCCCTCAGCGTGCTCGGCAATGGTTTCGAGGGCTGGCTGAAGTTCGAATTCTATTTCTGGCTGATCCAGCACCGGGGGTTGGCCGGGCCACGCGACGGCTGGCTCGGCGACGTGGGCGTGGAATACAAGGTCGCCCTGGACCAGCGCTGGTCCGACATGGACATTCACCATAAGCAATGTGACCTGTGGATCCGCGACGCAGACAAGCAGCGCTTCCACTTCATCGAACTCAAGGCGCCCTTTGCCAACGCCAACCAAGGCAAGTTGTTCATCTCGGCATCGGACGACTACTGGTACATGACACGCCTGAAGGCCAAGGAAGAAAAGGTCGCCAGCGGCAGCGTGATCATCTTCGGCGTCGGCTTCACAGAGGATAAATGGACAAAGCATCTGGAGGCGGTCGAGGAATACACCGGCTGGGTCGAACACGCCTCCCGCGATATTGGCGAAGTACCCGGGGTCGAGAACCTGCGCTGGGCCGTGCTGACCATGCACTACCCCAGCTAGCTGCAATCCGTCCTTCGATCGTTCAGGCAAATTGGATAGGATGCTGCGCTGCAACGCCGGGAAAGCACCCGGCGCCGCGCCCCCAAGAACAACAAGGAACAACCATGCACCCGACCTCACTGCAAGACACCACCGCCCCCGAAGGCGTGTGCTTCGGCTGCGGCAGCAGCAACCATCACGGCCTGCACATCAAGAGCCACTGGCACGAGGACGGTGTGCACGTGGTGGCCGAGCACCTGCCCGACGCCAAGTACTGCGGCTGGCCGGACCTGGTCTACGGCGGCCTGATCGCCATGCTGGTGGACTGCCACTCCAACTGGACCGCCATGGCCTACCACTACCGCAACGAACAGCGCGAGCCCGGCAGCCTGCCACGCATCGACTGCGTCACCGGCAACCTGGGCATCAAGTTCATCAAGCCCACCCCCATGGGCGTGCCCCTGACCCTGCGCGCCAGGGTCGAGGGTGAAGTAGGCCGCAAGAGCCAGGTGATCTGCGAGGTGTATGCCGGCGATGTGCTGACCGCCATTGGCGATTCGGTCTTCGTGCGGGTCGATACCAGCCAGCTCGCGGCAGCGGCTCACGGTAGAGACGCCTGAGCCGAGGGCCTGGGAAGGCGGTCGGAACTATCGCGCATGCAGGTGGGACAGGTGCCGATAGCCCGCCGCTCGGGCAAAATCCGCCAGCCGCCACAACGAACCGTTAGCCCCCCAGGTGCCATCAGCCACGTCATCCAGCAGGATCGAGGTCATCAGCATTCGCGGATCGTCCTCTGCCAGACAGGCGGCCAGCGCCTGATGCAAGCCCTCGACATAGGCCTGGCGCTGGGCAGCATCGAGCACGCCCGCCGGGACCTTGACCCGGACCATGCAAGGAACCGCCTGGGCACTGGAGTCGGCACCTCCACAACTCCAGAAGCCCGGCGCCAGCTCTTCCAGCAGTACCCAGCACAACGCCCGCTGACGGGGGTCATCACCTATTTGCTCCACCGTCAGGGCCACTTGGGTAACCTCTTGCAAGACCTTGGCACGCTGCCGGGCATCGAAAGCGCCCTGGGGGATCTTGATCAGAATATTAGGCATCGGCATCACCACTTACACAGAAAAGGAGCGGCTATTGAGCCTGTGCTCATCCCTGGCCAACAGCGACCGATTCGACATCTTTCATGCATAATCCGCCAATGAACGATTTCACCGTCTTGCTCCTACCCGGTTCCTTTGCCTCCAGCGTCGCCCTGACCCTGGACATGCTTTCCAGCGCCGCGCTGCTGGCCCCACGCCTGGGGCTCGGGGCTCCGCGCTGGCGGGTTTGTGCCTTGCAGGCTGGCCAGGTAGCCCTGGGCCAGGGCCTGCTGCTCGAGGTCGAGGCCCTGGATGCCAGGGACGATGATCGGTCCTGCTGGATAGTGCCGGGGCTGGGCATTGACACCCCCGAGGCCATCGCCCAGCGCCTGCTGCAAGCAGACATTGCCCCGTTGCTGGATGCACTGCGCGATCATCTGGAACTCGGAGGCGAAGTGGCGGCATCCTGTTCCGCCGTTTTCCTGTTGCAGGCCGCCGGGCTCCTGCCCGGGCGCCGGGTTACGACCTCCTGGTGGTTGGCGCCGCTGCTGCAAGAGTGGGCCGTCGACACCAAGGTGGATCCGGACCAGATGGTTGTGGTCGACCCTCCGCTAACCACCGCCGGAGCAGCATTTGGCCAATCGGATTTGATGCTGCATCTGCTGCGCAGCCGTTTCGGCACGAGCTTGGCAGACGCGGTGGGGCAGACGCTGCTGATTGATCGGCGGCAATTGCAGGCACCGTTTCGGGTACCGGCAATGATGGCCCAGGGCAGCACCCTGATCAGCCGGCTTACCGCCCATATCGAAGCCGGCTTGCCAAACCTGCCCAGCGTCGGCGAACTGGCCGCACAGTTCAGCATGTCCGAACGGACCCTGGGTCGCCAGATACGCAAGGTCACCGGCCACAGCAGCTTGCGCCTGATCCAGAATGTGCAACTGAACCGGGCGAGGGCTCTGTTGCAAAGCAGCAAATATTCGGTGGAGCGCGTGGCCGAACAGGTGGGATACCAGGACGCCACGGCCCTGCGCCGGCTGATGCGCAAGTTGCTCAACGCCACTCCGAGGCAATTGCGCTGAGCCCACCACGGTCCCCAGGCAAGAGGACTTTTGATACATTGCCGCTCCCTTTCTTTCGAACAGGACACCTGCCCTGACCATGGACATTCAGGAAATCCAGCGCCGCCTGGCCAAGCCGGCGCTGCAATTGATTCCCGGCGGTTTTCGCCCCTCCGGCAGCGACGAGGAAAGCTGGCTGGGCCAGGTTTTTCTATTTCGCGAGGATGAAGAGCTGCCGCGCAACAGCGCCGGGGAAACCCTGCTGCCGTTCGCCCAGTTCTATCTGCCGGCGCTGCCCTTCCATAGCCCGCTGCTGGAAGGCGTGCGGGTGCTCACGGTGTTCGTCGCCAACCCCTTTCCCGAGCCCCTGGAACCCATGGGCGAGCGCTGGCTGATCCGTGAATACCGTGCCGAGGATGTGCTGGTGCGCAAGGACCTGACTGCCCCCGGGGCCTTTCTCAAGCCCTTCCCGCTCAAGCCCGAGGCAGTGCCCGCAGACTTTCCGCTGTGGGACGGCGGTGGCGTGCCAGAGGACCTGGAGCGGGAAATCCTCGAACTGGAAAACTCCGGGCAGATCGAGTGCTACTACGACCTGGTGAACCATTGCTACCAGCACAAGCTCGGGGGCTACCCCTCGTTCTGCCAGTCGGGAATCGATGTCGGGGACGGCTTCGAATTCGTGATGCAGATTTCCTCCGACGCCAAGATCGGACTCAACGTGGTGCACGGCGGCAGCCTGATGTTCTGGAAACACCCCGCCAGCGGCGAATGGGCGCTGTACTACGACTTCCATTGAGGCGCAGCGGCTAACACCGATTTCATCCACCGGCGGATGAAATGCCCCGGCGCCGGGTGCATCATGGGCGCTGTCCAATTCCCGGGAGACTTGCATGCCCATGCGCTCACTGTTCTTGCCCGCCACAGCCCTGGCCCTGGGCTTGCTGGCGGCCAACGGCGCCGTCGCCGACGACCAGTCGCAACTGATCGAATCGATCAACGCCTACCGCAGCCAGCCGCAACGCTGCGCCAACCAGGCCTCCTCGGAGCTGCCGCCGCTGACCGGCGACCCACGGCTGATCCTGCCGGTGGACAACGTCGGTGACCTGCAGCAGGCCCTGGCCCGGGCGGCCTACCCCATGGTCAACGTGCAGGCCATCAGCCTCTCCGGCCCCCGGGATGCCCAGGCGGCGATGCAGGCGGTACGCGAGAGCTTCTGCCAGGTGGTGCTGGACCCGCAGTTCGTCGATATCGGTGTCAATCGCCAGGCCAACCAGTGGCGCATCGTGCTCGCGCGACCGCTGCTGTCCGCGCGCCTGGGGGACTGGCAGGCCGAGGGCCAGCAACTGCTCGCGCAGATCAACAGTGCCCGCGGCCAGCCCCGGCAATGCGGTGGCCAGGGTTTTGCCGCCACCGCGCCCCTGGCCTGGAACGCCACCCTAGGCACCACCGCCGAGGAACACAGCCGGGCCATGGCCAACCAGAACTACTTCGACCACAAGGACCATGACGGCCGCACCCCGGGTGACCGCGCGGAACTGGCAGGCTATGCCGGCCAGCAGGTGGGCGAGAATATCGCCGCCGGCCAGGACACGGTGCGCAAGGTGGTGGACGGCTGGCTGGCCAGCCCCGGGCATTGCGCCAACCTGATGAACCCGGCCTACAGCGAGCTGGGCGCGGCCTACGCGGTGGACCCGAAAAGCGATGCCGGCATTTACTGGACCGCGATGTTCGGCGCGCCCTGAGCCCAGTGCCCGGGGCGTGGCTGCCACGCCCTGAAGCTGCAACCGGGCCCCCAGGACAACGAAGGAGCGCCACTTACTCGCACCGGCCTTTGCGGTGCAAGGCCGGTTGGCCCGCACAACCATCGGTCGGCCGTCCTCACGGTGCGCCCGGGGCTTCTATGCTTGTAGCCCTGCCTTCGGATCATTCGCTCTCCCTCACACAGGAACGCTGATCATGCAAACCTTCGGTTACGCAGCGCAGTCCGCCGGGGTTCCCCTGGCGCCTTTCACCTTCCAGCGTCGCGCCCTGCGCGCCAACGATGTGGCGATGGAAATCCTCTATTGCGGGGTCTGCCACTCCGACCTGCACCAGGCGCGCAACGACTGGGGCGCCAGCCGCTACCCCATGGTCCCGGGCCACGAGATCGTCGGCCGGGTCACCGCCGTCGGCCCCGAGGTCAAGCAGTACAAGGTCGGCGACAGCGTCGCCGTCGGCTGCATGGTGGACTCCTGCCAGGTGTGCGACCAGTGCCGCAAGGGCGAAGAACAGATGTGCCGCGAGCACAATACCCAGACCTACAACGGCCTGGACCGCCTCACCCGCGAGGTGACCTACGGCGGCTACTCCAAGCACCTGGTGGTGCGCGAAGAATTCGTCCTGCGGGTGCCCGAGGGCCTGGACCTGGCCAAGGCCGCGCCGCTGCTGTGCGCCGGCATCACCACCTATTCGCCGCTGCGCACCTGGAATGTCGGGCCCGGCAGCCGGGTCGGGGTCATCGGCCTCGGTGGCCTGGGGCACATGGCGGTCAAGCTGGCGGTGGGCATGGGAGCCAAGGTCACGGTCCTCAGCCGCAGCGCCGACAAGCGCGCCGACGCCCTGGCCCTGGGCGCCGATGCACTGCTGGTGTCCAGCGACCCGCAGGCCATGGCCCGCGCCCAGTCGAGCTTCGACCTGATCATCGACACCATTCCGGTGCGCCACGACGTCTCGCCCTACATGCCCCTGCTGGACATCGACTGCACCCTGGTGATCGTCGGCCAGGTCGGGCCGATCGACGAACAACTGACCCTGCCCATGCTCCTGGGCCGGCGCCGGCTGGCCGGTTCACCCATCGGCGGCATCGCCCAGACCCAGGAAATGCTCGACTTCTGCGCGCGCAAGAACATCCTCCCGGACTGCGAAATGATCGCCATGCAGGACATCAACCAGGCCTTCGAACGCATGGAACGGGCCGATGTGCGCTACCGCTTCGTGATCGACATGGCGTCCCTGGGCAGCGGCGCCTGAAACCCGGCCTGGCACCAGCAGTGAACGCTCGCAAGTGAATGAAGGGTCGATGACGGCACCCTTGCCTATTGCTTTGCACCGCCGTGTCGATAACCCGTCACACCGCTCCCTCTGGCGCGCCGCTGCCCGCATCCGGGCCGCGACGCACCAGAGGGGGTGACCGACCTTCATTCGATAGCGAGACGATTCAATGGTTATGTTCCTGATCCTGTCAGGGCTGGCACTTACGGTGGCGATGCAGTTCGCGATTTTCTGCGTGGCCCTGAAGAATTCTTTGGGCAATGCCATCCTCAGCCTGTTCATTCCCTTCTATGTGTACGTCTACGCCAGGAAAGACCCGCAAGCCCGGCCCTTTCTCTGGGGCTGGTACCTGGGCATAGCGCTGCTGGTCGCGGGGGTTCTGGCCTCGGCCTAGGCACCGCGCCACAGGCTGCCCCCGGCCAGGCACAAAGCAAAAGCCCCGAACATTCGGGGCTTTTTTTCATCAGGCCTGCCTGCAACTCATTTGTTGGCCGCCATCTGCCCCGCTTCGCCCTGGCTCACCAGGGCCTTGAGCGATGCGTCGAACTGCTTCAGGGCATCGACCTGCAACTCGGTCTGCTGGTTGATCTGCGCAGCGATCTCCGGCGCCGCCTTGCCCCGTACCCAGACCGACGGCAGTTCCTTGGCCTGGATCCCGGCTGCCTGGCCGATGTACTGCAGGTTGGCGTCATAGAACTTGGCGATGAAGCGCGCCTCGACCTTGCTGTTGCGCTTGGTCAC
Organism: Pseudomonas sp. JV245A; assembly: GCF_032424515.1. Taxonomy (NCBI): domain Bacteria; kingdom Pseudomonadati; phylum Pseudomonadota; class Gammaproteobacteria; order Pseudomonadales; family Pseudomonadaceae; genus Pseudomonas; species Pseudomonas sp. JV245A. The sequence goes on along the minus strand of NZ_VYKE01000008.1, from coordinate 75,150 downwards.
CAGCTGGTTGTAGGTATCGAGCATCACCACCACATCGGGGTGGGCCTGGACCACCGCGTCAAGGCTGTCATAGACGGTCACCGAACCGAAATGCTTCTGCAGCGAAGCCATCAGCCAGTCGATTGCCCGTTTCGGGTCCGAGCTGTTGACGAAGGCTTGGCTGATGCGCGGATCGAGGCCGGCATTCTTCGCCCCGTTGAGCGCCACCGCATGGTAGTGCTCCAGGTATTGCAGAGTGCTGATGGTGTTTTCACTGTACAGCACGCCTACCGACTGCGCGTGCTGCAGGTTGGTGCTGCTGTCGGCCATGGGCAGGAAGTGGCAGGAGGTGTCTTCAGTGGCGAGGGTGGCCGCAGAAGCCCCGGTTCCCGCGATCAAAAGCACCACAAGGGTCACTAGAGTCGAGATTCTCATCGGGTGTTTCCTTCTGCAGCAAGCACGGTGTAAGCGCTATCTTCCTCCTTTGCCGGAAAAACGGAACCTGCACTTTTTGATGATAACTATCGATTGCAGCAATGGTTGACAATGGGCACCGATGCGCCTCGAAGGCGCTGGCCTGCGCCGCTCGCGCCCTTCGATAAAGCCGTCAATTTCTGGCATACAGCTCGCCCTGGCCCCGATAGAATCAAGCCCCCTTTTTCTGCAAGACGAGTCCGGACCATGGATGCTCACTCGATACTGACCTACACCCTGGTGGCAGCCATCGCCATCGCCAGCCCCGGCCCCGCTACCCTGGTGGCGCTGCACAACAGCGTGGCCTACGGCGCCAAGTCCACTATCTGGTCATCGTTGGGCAATGTCAGCGGGCTGTTCTGCATGTCTGCCGCGGCCATGCTCGGCCTCGGGGCACTGATCGCCAGTTCCGAATGGATTTTCAACGCGGTGAAGATCGTCGGTGCCGGCTACCTGTTCTACCTGGGTGCCAAGCAGCTGTTCAGCAAGAGCCAACTGCTGAGCGAAGCCAGCGCAGACAGCACCAAGGTCGGCAAGCCGCCGCGCCTGAAGCTGTTCAAGTCGGCCTTCCTGACCGCCGCCACCAACCCCAAGGCGACCATCTTCTTCACCGCCCTGTTCCCCCAGTTCATCGACCAGCACGCCGCGCTGCTGCCGCAGTTCTTCATCCTGACCCTGATCTTCATGGCGCTGTCGTTGACCTCCCTCAGCGTCTACGCGGTGCTGGCCTCCCGGGCCAAGGGCGTGCTGACCCGGCCGGCCCTGTCCAAGTGGGTCAACCGGGTGGTGGGTTCCACCTTTATCTTCTTCGGCACCACCATCCTGGCCATGCGCCGGCAAACGGCCTGAGCCCTCAGGCGCGATGCAAATAGACCTGCTCAAGGAATCGCTGCTGGGCCACTGGGAAACCACTGCCGGCGTGCTGCAATGCGAATTGCAGTTCGGCAGCCGCCTGGTCTACGTCCAGCACCCCAGCAACGAACCGCCCCAGCGCCGGCTCGCGACCGCGCAGCAAGGGGTACAGGCCGCCTGGGACGACATCCCCCAGGCCCTGGCCTTTGCCGAGCGCCTGTGCGTGCCCGGCATGCGCAAGGTCTGGCAGCTGTACGCACAAGGCCTGCTGTCGTGCCCGCCACTGGAGGTCTACTCGATTCATTTCGAGATCAACAGCCCTTACCCGTCCTACACCATTTCCCAGAACCCGGATTTCGACTGGGAGACCAGCCTGACGGTGGAGGACGAGCAGGGACAGGTGCACCGCCTGTCTCTGGCCGAGTACGAACCTGGGGAAGACTTCTGGCTGAGCGTGCGGCGCCTGGGCGCCGGCCAATTCCAGAGCGATACCTGATCAGCCCTTCTTTTTCTGCAAGGCCTTGAGCCGGATGCCGGCCCGCTGCACGGCGGCCATTTTTTCCGGGCGCTTCATGCGCTTCCATTTGCGGATGTCGTCCTTGCTGCGCCCGCAACTCAGGCACAGGTCGCCACTGAGCTGGCACAGGGCGATGCAGGGGTTGTCGATTTCCTTGGCCATGGCTCAACCCCGGCCCGGGCGCAGGCGCTTCAGGCGTTGCGCCCAATCGCCACCATTGATCCGCCGGCATTGCTCTTCGCTGTCGAAGAACACACGGGTTTCCAGGGCGTCGAGGTGAACATCGGCCTCTTCCAGGGCCCGGGCCGTCAGTTCGAGCATCCGCGCGCCCTGCCCGGCCGCCAGGGCCTGCTCCTTGTGGGCCTGGGTGTCGAAGACCCAGACCACCACCAGGCTCGCCGCAAAGGCGGCGTAGTCCACTTCGTGGGTCAGCCAGGAAAAACCGACGATTTCGGCCTTGGCGGCTTCGCAGGCTTCGGTCAGGGTGGCGGCCAGCAGGCGCTCCGTGGCCGCCTGCTGGCGTTTGTTGAATGGCATGACAAGCCTTGAGTCGCAGCTAAAAGGCCGCACACCATACCTCAAGCCACTCGCCCGCGGCGGCGCTTTGCGGCTAGGCTAGTGCGCTCCTGCCCGCTTCAAGGAAGAACGCACATGCAAAAGACCTCCTTCGCGCTGCTCGTGGCAGCGCTCCAGCTCGCCAGTGCCAGTGCCCTGGCGGCCACGCCGCCGGTGGCCGACGCCATCTGGTTCAACGGCCCGATCATCACCATCGATGACCAGCACCCCAAGGCCCAGGCAGTGGCGGTGAAGGACGGCAAGATCCTCACCGTGGGTGACCGACAACACGTACTCAAGAACAAGGGCCCGGCCACGCAGATGCTCGACCTCAAGGGCGCGACCCTGCTACCGGGCTTCGTCGACCCCCACGGCCATGTGTCGATGGTGGGTTTCCAGGCTGCCAGCGCCAACCTGCTGCCGCCACCGGATGGAACCAACAACAGCATCCCCGGGCTCCAGGAAACCCTGCGCAGCTTTGAGCAGCAGTCGCCGATCCCCAAGCAGTTCGGCGTGCTGTTCGGCTTTGGCTATGACGATTCCCAGCTGCAGGAACAGCGCCACCCCACCAAGGCCGACCTGGACGCCGTGACCCGCGACCTGCCCATCGCCATCGTCCACCAGTCCTCGCATCTGGGGGTGCTCAACAGCAAGGCGCTGGAACTGGCGGGGATCGACGCGTCGACCCCCAACCCGGAAGGCGGGGTGATCCGCCGCGTCGACGGCAGCCAGGAGCCCAACGGAGTGCTGGAGGAAAACGCCTTCTTCAACGCCCTGATCAAGATCTTCCCCAAGCTCACCGCCGACCAGGCGGTGGACATGCTCAGCGCCGGGCAGAAGCTGTATGTCAGCTATGGCTACACCACGATCCAGGACGGCCGCTCTTCCCCGGACCAGGTCAAGACCGCGATCAAGGCCGCGGGCGATGGCAAGTTGCTGGCGGACATCGTCTCCTACCCGGATATCCTCACCCCCGGCGTCAAGCAACTGATGGTCGCCCCCTGGTATCACCCGAGCAACCAGCCGGTGGTGTACAACCAGCACTTTCGCATCGGTGGGGTCAAGCTGACCCTGGACGGCTCGCCCCAGGGCAAGACTGCCTGGCTGAGCCAGCCCTACTTCAAGCCGCCCCAGGGCCAGGACGCCAGCTATGCCGGCTACGGCGTGGTCAAGGACGCCGACGCCCTGGCCATCTATAAAGAGGCCCTGGCCAACCGCTGGCAGATCCTTTCCCACACCAACGGCGACCGCGCCATCGACCAGTTGCTCGGTTCCATGCGTGCCGCGGAACAGGCCTACCCCGGGGTCGATGTGCGGCCGGTAATGATCCACGGCCAGACCCTGCGCAAGGACCAGGTGGCCGAACTCAAGCAACTGAAGATCTTCCCTTCCCTGTTCCCCATGCACACCTACTACTGGGGCGACTGGCATCGCCAGTCGGTGCTGGGGCCCGAACGCGCGGAAAACATCTCGCCGACCCAGTGGGTGCTCCAGGCCGGGATGAAATTCACCACCCACCACGACGCACCGGTGGCCCTGCCGGACTCCATGCGAGTGCTGGCAGCCACGGTCAACCGCACCACCCGCAGCGGCTACGTACTCGGCCCGGACCAGCGGGTGACGCCCTTGCAGGCGCTGAAGGCCATGACCCTGTGGTCGGCCTACCAGCATTTCGAAGAAGACCGCAAAGGCTCCATCACCCCGGGCAAGCTGGCGGATTTCGCGGTGCTCTCGGCCAACCCGCTGACCGTCAAACCCGAGACCCTGAGCGAGATCCAAGTGCTCAAGACCGTCAAGGAAGGCCGGGTGATCTATGAGCGTCCGGCAAAGGTGGCAAGCTTGCCGCCGCCGTTCGGGATGCATGGCGATCCGTCATTGCCGGTACCCCAGGGCATCAGGGCCGTGGCCCAGGGCGACGGCGACCTGGGCCCGGCCCTGGATGTGATCTACGACCGGCTGGCGCCTGTGCAGCCTTGAAACCTGCTATGGAAAACGCCGCGACGCCCATCCAGGCACCGCGGCGTTTTTTCTGCTCGCGCTAAGGCGACGGTGGCGAGAGAGCCTGCGTCCGCTAGAGCGCCATGAAGGCCTCGGGGCGGCTACGCCCCCCAGGGAGCAAGCTCCCTGGCCAGGGTTTGCCTTCACCCACACAGCCACATCAGATCTTGCTGCCCAGCGCAGTCGACAGCACCTGATCATGCCCGTAGATGTCCGGGGCATACAGCAGTTGCCCGTGGCTGTCGGCCTGCACCGTCCAGTAGCTGAGCAGGATCGGCACCGGCTTGGCCAGGCGGAACTCGTGGGTCAGGCCGGTGGCCAACAGCTCGTTGGTGCGCAACCGCTCCGCCGGGCTGAGCAGCCAGTCGCGCAGTTGCAGGGCCTGCTCGACCCGCACGCAGCCGGAGCTGAAGGCCCGCGGCCCCTTGCTGAACAGCGCCTGGCTCGGGGTGTCGTGCAGGTATACCGAGAACGGGTTGGGGAAGCGGATGGCGATGCGCCCCAAGGGGTTGCGCGGGCCGGCGCCCTGGCGCAGGAGGATGTTGCCGGGGCGGTCCCAGTCGATGTCCTCGGCCGCCAGGGGCTGGCCGTTGGCATCCAGCACCTGCAGGTTCTGGCGGTTGAGGAAACCCTGGTCGCGGCGGATTTCCGGCAGCTTGTCTTCCTTGAGGATGGTCGGCGGCACGGTCCAGGTGGGGTTCAGGGTCAGCCGGGTGACCTGGGATTTGAGCAAGGGCGTCTGGCGCTCCGCGCGGCCGACCTGGGTGCGGGTCTGCCAGACCACCGCGTCGTGCTGATAGAAGGTCAGCTGGGCGGCGGCAACGTTCACCAGCACCAGGTTCGGCTCGTAATCCTGGGCCAGCCAGCGCAGGCGTTCGAGGTTGATGCGCAGCTGTTCGCGGCGCTCGGCCGGGCTGATGTTCATCTCTTTCAGGGTGCCCGCGCCGACCACACCGTCGGCCTGCAGCGAATGACCAAGCTGGAAGTTCTTCACCGCGCTGACCAGCTCGCCGCTGTAGGCGTTGTCCGGGTTGACCACCGGGCTTTGCAGGTAGCCGCCGTGGTACAGGCGCAGGGCCAGCTCCGGCACCCGCTTGTCCTGCATGTCCGGGCGCAGCAACGGGCCGCCGGCCACGGCCTGCCACTGGGGCAAGGGTTGCTGGCGCTCATGGGCATAGGCCTGGCGCAGGTTGCGGTATTGCGCGAGGCTGGGGCGCGCCTGCTCGAAGGCCGTGGCGATGTGGGCGATGCCCGGCACGGCAATCGCCAGCAGCGCGCTCTGGCGATCGTCCGGCAGCGGCTGGGCCCGCCACATAGGCTCGAAGCGGCTTTGCGCCAGGCGACCGTAATGCAGGTCCTGCAGGGCTTGCAGGTACTGATGGGTGATATCGATATCGCTGCACAGGCCATCTCCCGCCGGGCTCGCCTGCGGCAGGCGGTAGTGGCCCGGGTCCAGCCCGTCGTCCACCAGTTGCGCCAACTGCGCCTGCAAGCTGGCCAGGCGGCCCGCCACGGACCACACCTGCTGTTCGCCCTGTTGCTGGTAGAAGCCCTGCAACAGCTGCTGGGCCGGGGTATTGAGCCGCGGCGCCAGGGCCGGGCAGGCCACGGCCAGTTGCGTCAGCGCCGTTTGCATCGGGCTCGCCGACAGCTGTGGCAGCTCATCGGCCAGCGCGACCAATGGCGCAGCGAGCAGGCACAGGGTCAAGTAACATGCGGGTTTTTTGAACAACTGCTTTACTCCAATCCGTGGGCGCCCAGCGGGCGGCCAACCATTACGGCAGATGCGGAAAACAATCGGGCCTGGGCATTAAACATATAGACCAGACTGCCGGGGGAACGACAGGACGTCAGGAGCCAAAGTGACCATGGGGACGCTCTATACATGTTGAATTTCTCGTGCCGGTTCTGCCTGGTGGCCATTGCCCTGGGCGCCTTTTCCATTTCGTCCTTCGCCGCCAGCAAAGTCCAGCCCGTCGCCAGCCCCACGCTGTACGCCAGCCTCGCCCACGCCGCCCCGCAACTCAATCCCCAGGCCCTGAAAAGTGCCCTGAGCGCCATGCAATGCGCGGTAGGCAGCGGCGCCCGACAAGCCCGCCACCTGGCGGTGATCGACTACTCGCAGCCCTCCACCGAACGGCGCCTGTGGATCTTCGACCTGCGGACCAAAAAACTGGTGCTGCGCGACCTGGTGGCCCACGGGCAGAAATCCGGGGAAAACTTCGCTACCCAGTTCTCCAATCGCCTGGGCAGCTACCAATCCAGCCTGGGCCTGTTCCGCACCCAGGAAAGCTACGAAGGCAGCCATGGCTACTCGCTGCGCATGGACGGCCTGGAACCGGGCTTCAACGACCGGGCCCGGGACCGCGACATCGTGATCCATGCCGCCGACTACGTGAACCCCTTGTGGAGCCAGCGCCAGGGCCGCATCGGCCGTAGCCAGGGCTGCCCCGCGGTGCGCCCGCAAGTAGCGCGCCAGGTGATAGACAAGCTCAAGGATGGCCAGTTCATGTTCTCCTGGTACCCGGACCAGCGCTGGTTGAAAACCTCGCCCTACCTCAACTGCCAGCCACGCCAGGTGGCGAGCATCCTCAGCGCCAACGGCGGCTGAGCAAGCCGGCCGGATGCTCGGCGCCTGCCCTCTTCGCAGTTGCGCCGCACGCCGGCGGCGAGATACCGTTACCGACCTGGAACGCCACCTCGCCCGAGCTCCACGCCATGCCTTCGCCACATGCCCTGCTTCTGCAACAGCCCGGACCACGCCCGGCGTTCTACCGGGTGGCCGAACACCTGTGGGGCGCTGGCTGCAATGTGGATTCCGATGGCGACAGCCGGACCACCGACGATGACCAGTGGACCGAGCTGACCCTGATACTGCGCAATTCCAGCCAGCAACGGCTGGACATCGAGCCACTGTCCCTGGCGCCCCTGGTCCTGCTGATCCGCGCTTCCCAGGCGGACCTGGGGCAAAAGGCCGCACAGTTTATCCAGTCGGTGGCAGGCGGCACACTCCAGGCCCCCATCAAGGACCGATAAGGATCACGCCCTGCCCCCCGCAGGCGCTGTCCTTCACGACAGGCAGTACTCCCATGACTCCACCCGAAATCGACTTTTTCCCCGACTTCATCGCCGACCCGCATCGGCTGTTCAACCACCTCAAGGACTCCGTGCTGTGGGACGAGCGCATGCGTGCGCGCAAGACCGCCAGTTTCGGCGCGCCCTACGACTACTCGCAGATCACCTACCCCGCCGTGCCGATGCCCGAAGCGCTGGAGCAGTTGTGCGGGCCCATCGAGCAACTGCTGGGCTTTCGCCCCAACAACTGCCTGCTCAACTGCTACCCCGACGGCCAATCCTCCATGGGCTTTCATTCCGACGCCAATGAACAGTTGGTGACAGGCACCGGGGTGGTGATCGTCTCCCTGGGCCACGCCCGGGCCATGGTCTTTCGCCACAAGGAAAGCGGCGCCACCTTCGACTACAGCCTGGCCAGCGGCTCGCTGCTGCACATGTCGGACGAACTGCAGAAACACTGGCTGCACGCGATCCCCAAGGCGCCGGACGCCGGCGAGCGCATCAGTCTGTCGTTTCGCCAGCTCAAGACCGGGTAGTGCTGGACTCGGTCAGGATCGGCCCTTGACTCAAGGGCCGGGCCATCGACAATGCCCGGCTGTATTCAGCGTTTGCCCCGAGGCCCCATGCAGTTGCTTCCCTGGTCGTACCCCTGTCCCGAAGGCTTCACCCTGCGCGGCCTGCGCTCCGCGCCTTCGGGCAAGCCGCTGCTGCACTTCCTGCACGGCAACGGTTTCTGCTCCATGGCCTATCAGCCGATGCTGGCGCTGCTGGCCGAGTCCTTCGACCTGTGGCTCAGTGACGTCCAGGGCCACGGCGATACCGACCATGGCGGCCCGTTCCTGGGCTGGAACCGCACCGCCGAACTGGCAGCCGAGGCCTTCGAAGCCGGGCTCGATGCCTATGGCGAGGTACCGCGCTATGCGTTGGGCCACAGTTTTGGCGGGGTGCTCACCTGCCTGATCGTCGCCGAACGCCCGCAACTGTTTCGCAAGGCGGTGATGCTGGACCCGGTGATCTTCACCCCCTCCATGATCGGTTCCCTGGGCGTGCTGTCGGCCCTGGGCCTGAACCGCCGCCACAGCCTCGCGCGCAAGGCCGCCGCCCGCCGCCGGCGCTGGCCGGACCGCGCCGCCGCCAAGGCCGCGCTGGCCAACCGGGGCATCTTCAAGGGCTGGAGCGACGCGGCCCTGGCCGCCTATGTCGAACACGGCCTGAAGGACGACGAACAAGGCGTGGCCCTCAAATGCGCCCCCGAGCGCGAAGTGGATATCTACAGCTCCTTTCCCCGCCGCCTGTGGCGCTCGCTGCGCCAGGTGAAGACCCCAAGCCTGGTGATCCATGGCCGCGACAGCTACCCCTACGTGGCTCGCTCGATCAAGCGCTGGGCGGCCATCAACCGGCACCTGAGCACTCAGGTGATCGATGGCCAGCACTGCTTCATGCAGGTCGACCCGGCCACCAGCGCCCGCTCCATCCAGGGCTTTCTCCAGACCGAAGGCCGGTGAAAGCCGCGGGCCAGGCGCCCGCGACAGATGTCACCGTGCTATCATTGGCGGGTTTTCCAGGCAGGCCGTGCAACCTGTCGATCCTGGAAAGCACTGGACAAAGGCGCCGATCAGATGCGCCTGCCGCCTGCCTTGTGTGCAAAAAGCCGACGGTGCCGTGGGGCCTGGCCCCACCGCGCACCGCACCGATGCAAACCGCGACTCGCCTCGCCGGTTGTACTTTTTGCCGCCACAAGGAACACAGTCATGCTCTTGAGAACGATGAACATTTCCCGCCGCGCAGGGTTCAGCTTCGCCCTGATCGCCCTGCTGGCCCTGGCCCTGGGAGGTTTCTCCCTGCTGGAAATGCAACGCATGAACCAGCAATCCCTTGAGGTCGACCAGAACTGGCAGCCATCCATCGTTGCCGCCAATGCCCTGGCCCTGACCAGCACCCAGATCCGAACCCTGACCCTGCGCATGCTGGTGGTGCGCGACAGCGGTGACGTGCAGACCTTGCTGTCGCGCCTCAGCGAGCTGGAGCAGCAGCAGGATCGGCAACAGCAGGCCTATGAAAAACTGATCAACGTCGACGACGAACGCGCCGCCTACGAGCGTTTTGTCGAAGCCGAGGCGCTGTACCTCAAGGACCAGCACCGGATCACCGACCTGATGCGCCAGGGCCACAAGGAAGCGGCGATCGACATCGTCGACGGCGGCCCGTTCCTGGCCAATGCCGACGCCATGCTCAAGGAATTGCTGACCATCATCGACGTCAACACCCGGGGCGGTATCGCCGCGGCGGCGCAAAGCAACCAGGTGTTCAAAGGTGCGGTGGGCATGGTCCTGCTGATCATGCTGGTCGTGGTGGCCCTGACCGTGGTCCTGGCCCTGTTCCTGACCCGCAGCATCGTGCGCCCCCTGGGCCAGGCCGTGGAGGTAGCGGAAACCATCGCCCGCGGTGATCTCGGCCAGAGCATCGCAGTCAGCGGCAAGGACGAACCGGCGCGCCTGCTGCACGCCCTGCAGACCATGCAGGCCAGCCTGCGCGGCACCCTGCAGCGGATCGCCGATTCGTCCAACCAGCTGGCCTCCGCCGCCGAGGAACTGCACGCGGTCACCGAGCATTCCAGCCAGACCCTGCACCAGCAAAGCAATGAAGTGGAGCAGGCGGCCACCGCGGTCAATGAAATGACCGTCGCCGTGGAGGAAGTGGCGCGCAATGCGGTGAGCACCTCCGAAGCCTCCCAGGAAACCGACCGCACGGCCCATCACGGCCGCGAGCAGGTACAGCACACCGTCGACTCCATCGGCCAACTGGCCGAAGACGTGACCCAGACCTGCCAGCGGGTGGAAAACCTGGCGGTGGACGTGCGCAATATCGGCCAGGTGCTGGAAGTGATCCGCTCGATTGCCGAACAGACCAACCTGCTGGCGCTCAATGCCGCCATCGAGGCCGCGCGGGCCGGGGACGCCGGACGCGGCTTCGCCGTGGTCGCCGACGAAGTGCGGGCCCTGGCCCATCGCACCCAGCAGTCGACCCAGGAAATCGAAAGCATGATCAACACCATCGAGGAAGGCACCGAAGGTGCGGTCAGTGCCATGCGCAACAGCAACGAGCGCGCCCACCTGACCCTGGAAGCCGCCCGCGCTTCGGGGCTGGCCCTGGACCAGATCACCCAGGCCATCACCACCATCAACGAGCGCAACCTGGTGATCGCCAGCGCCAGCGAGGAACAGGCCCAGGTCGCCCGCGAGGTGGACCGCAACCTGATCAATATCCGCGACCTGTCGACCCAGACCTCGGCCGGGGCCAACCAGAGCAATGCCGCCAGCCAGGAGCTGTCACGCCTGGCGGTGGACCTCAATGCCCTGGTGACCCAGTTCAAGCTTTGACGCTTGCCGCTTCAGAAGGCGTAGCGGCCGATCACCTGCCGTACCCTGGCTAGCGCCACGCCCAGATCGGCCATGGCCACCGAGCCCAACGCCAGGCGAATGGCGTGGGGCACCGGGCCGGCGCCGACAAAGGGCTCGGCGGTGGACACCGAGACCTTCTCCCGCAGCAGCGCCATGGCCACCTGATCGGCCCGGACTTCCTCGGGCAAGGGCAGCCAGAGGAAGTAGGAGTTCGGATGGCTGACATAGGCCAGCCCGGCCAGGGCTTCCCGGGCCAGGGCCTGGCGGGCCTGGGCATCCTCGCGCTTCTGGTGCTCCAGGCGCGCCACCGTGCCGTCCTCGATCCAGGCACAGGCCATGGCGGTCATCACCCCCGGGGTGTTCCAGGTGCTGGTGCGGATCGCACGCTCGATCAGCGCCACCCAGGCCGGCGGCGCCACCACATAACCGACCCGCAGGCCGGTGGCCACATTCTTCGAGAACCCCGAGATGTAGACCGTGATCTCTGGTGCCAGGGCAGCCAGCGGCGCGGGAGGATCCTGGGCCAGGAAGGCGTAGGCGGCGTCTTCGATGATCAGCAGCCCGTGGGCCCGGGCAATCGCCACCAGGCGCTGGCGCCAGGCCAGGTCCAGCACCCAGCCCATGGGGTTGTGCAGGGTCGGCATGGCGTATACCGCGCGCACCCGCCGCCGTTGGCACAAGCGCTCGAAGGCCTCCAGGTCCGGCCCCTGCTCGCTCAGGGGAATGGCCAGCAGTTCCAGCCCGTGGGCCTCGGCCACCACCTTGAACCCGGGGTAGGTCAAGGCATCCACCGCCACCACATCACCGGGCCTGAGCAACGCCATCAGGGTGGTCGACAGGCCGTGCTGGGCGCCGCTGACCAGCAGCACCTGCTCGCCCTCCACCACCAGCCCATGGCCTGCCAGGTAGCGCGCCACCGTGGCCCGCTCATGACTGCGCCCGGCGTGGGGCTGGTAGCGCAGCAAGGCTTCCAGGTCGCCGGTCGCCGCCAACTGGCGCAAGGCGCCACGCAGCAGTTCGGCCTGGCCGGGCAACGCCGGGTAGTTGAAGTTCAGGTCCAGGGTGCCCGGTGCCGTGGCGGGCTGGTCCACGCCCTGCCCTGGCGGCAAGGCGGTTTCCCGGACATAGGTCCCACGCCCGGTTTCACCGCTGACCAGGCCCATGGCTTCCAGCTCGGCATAGACCCGCGATGCAGTGACCAGGGCCAGCCCTTCCCGCGCCGCCAGCTCGCGATGGGTAGGCAGGCGGGTGCCGGGGGCAAGGATGCCGGTACGGATATCGGCGGCAAAGGTGTCCACCAGTTGTTTGTAGCGGGCACGGGCCATAGGCGCTGTATCCATGACAATTTTTTGATTGTGCTGATTTTCAATCCTAGGATGGGCTCGACACAAGCCCCCGCCGCTGCGGCCTCCCACTTCTTGAGCACTCCCCGAATGGAACGGACATCGACCCTGCAATCCCCAGCCCTGGAAAAAACCGCCAGTGGCTGGCTCAACGGCTTTATCGGCGTGCTGATCTTCAGCGGCTCACTGCCGGCCACCCGGGTCGCGGTGCTGGAGTTCGACCCGCTATTCCTCACCGTGGCCCGGGCCACCATCGCCGGGCTCCTGGCGTTGTGCATCCTGCTGCTGTTCAAGCAGCGCCGTCCGAGCCGCGCCCAGCTCCTGCCCCTGACCATCGTTGCCCTGGGCGTGGTGCTGGGCTTTCCGCTGCTCACGGCCCTGGCCCTGCAGTACGTGACCTCGGCCCATTCCATTGTGTTCCTTGGCCTGTTGCCCCTGGCCACCGCGGTGTTCGGCGTGCTGCGCGGCGGCGAGCGGCCGCGCCCTGTGTTCTGGCTGTTCTCGGTGCTCGGCAGCCTGTTGGTGGTGGGCTATGCCCTGTCCCAGGGCCTCACGGCTTCGCCCGAGGGTGACCTGCTCATGCTCCTGGCCGTGATGGTATGCGGCCTGGGTTATGCCGAAGGCGCCAAGCTGTCGCGCACCCTGGGCGGCTGGCAGGTGATCTCCTGGGCCCTGGTGCTGTCGCTGCCACTGATGGCCGCACTGACCCTGTTCAGCATGCCCGCCTCCTTTAGCGGCATCAGCCTGCCGGCCTGGGTCAGCCTGGGCTACGTATCGCTGTTCAGCATGCTGATCGGTTTTGTCTTCTGGTACCGCGGGCTGGCCCAGGGCGGGATCGCCGCAGTCGGCCAGTTGCAGTTGCTGCAACCCTTTTTCGGCCTGGCCCTGGCCGCCGGCCTGCTCCACGAGCACGTCAGCCTGGGCATGCTCGGGGTCACCGTGGCGGTGATCCTCTGCGTGGTCGGGGCACGAAAGTGTTCCAAATAAGTACAAGGCAGTGGCAGCGCTTGCCGGGCTGCCACTGATTGCGCGGGGATATGAAGCAAGAGCCGCAAAGGGCTCGGGGGTCAGGTCGGAGAGATAGTCGCGAGCGCACCGAGCGCGATGGTCAAGGCTAAAAATCCAAACAAGAAAAACGCCATCTTAGTCATCAGGCCTCCTGAACAGTAGGTATGCGGTGCAGCGGGCCCGGTCTCCAGCCGTAAAGCCGGCCGGGCGTGCCATTTTCAAACCATGGCTGTTCTGATAACAGACGCAGATGCGCAAGAAAAATACGGATCAGATGCGCCGCGCCGGCCTCCGCTACCTGCTTGCTCGCCCTCGCACCACTTGCCCCCGATGCCATGCTGGAAGCAGAAAACCGGAGCACGCCGACGTGCTCCGGTGGCGGGGTTGGCCGATCAGGCCAGTTCTTTACGCAACTGACGGGCCGCGGTGACCATGTGCACCAGGGCTGCTTCGGTTTCCGGCCAGCCGCGGGTCTTCAGGCCGCAGTCCGGGTTGACCCACAGGCGCTCGGCAGGGATGCGGCGGGCGGCCTTGCGCAGCAGGTTGGCCATTTCCGAGGCATCCGGCACCCGTGGCGAGTGGATGTCATAGACGCCCGGGCCGATCTCGTTCGGGTAGGCGAAGGCTTTGAAGGCGTCCAGCAGTTCCATGTCCGAACGCGAGGTCTCGATGGTGATGACGTCCGCATCCATGGCGGCGATGGACTCGATCACATCGTTGAATTCGCTGTAGCACATGTGGGTGTGGACCTGGGTTTCATCACGCACGCCAGAGGCGCACAGGCGGAACACTTCGGTGGCCCAGTCCAGGTAGTGCTGCCACTGCGCCCGGCGCAGCGGCAAGCCTTCACGGAACGCGGCTTCGTCGATCTGCACGATCCTGATGCCGGCGGCTTCCAGGTCCAGCACTTCGTCGCGGATCGCCAGGGCCAGTTGCCGGGCCTGTACTTCGCGGCTCACATCTTCGCGCGGAAAAGACCACATCAGCATGGTCACCGGGCCGGTGAGCATGCCCTTCATCACCTTGTCGGTCAGGCCCTGGGCGTAGCGGATCCACTCCACGGTCATGGCTTTGGGGCGGCTCAGGTCACCGAAGATCACCGCCGGCTTGACGCACCGGGAACCGTAACTCTGCACCCAGCCGAAACGAGTGAACACATAGCCGTCCAACTGCTCGGCGAAGTACTCGACCATGTCGTTGCGCTCGGCCTCGCCGTGCACCAGCACGTCCAGGCCCAGGCGTTCCTGCACCAGCACCGCGTGGCGGATTTCGCTGTGCATGGCTTCGGTATATTCGGCGAGGTTCAGCTTGCCCTGCTTGAACGACTGGCGCGCCAGGCGGATCGAGGCGGTCTGCGGAAACGAACCGATGGTGGTGGTGGGGAACAGCGGCAGGTCGAGGCCGGCGCGCTGCTTGGCGATGCGCTGGGTGAAGGCTGAGCGCCGCTGGCTGTCCTTGGTGGTGATGGCCTCCACCCGAGCCTGTACCGCCGGTTTGTGGATGCGCGGCGAGGCCGCGCGGCTGGCCTGTACGGCGCGGCTCTGCGCCAGTGCCTTGAGCACCGCCTGGGCCTGCGGCTGGTTCACCGCCTGGGCCAGTACCGCCACTTCCTGGCATTTCTGCACGGCGAAGGCCAGCCAGCTCTTGAGCTCGGCGTCCAGCTGGTCTTCACGGCCCAGGTCCACTGGGCTGTGCAACAGCGAGCAGGAAGGCGCCACCCACAGGCGCTCACCCAGGCGCTCATGGGCGTGCTGCAGGGTGGCCAGGGCTTTTTCCAGGTCGCAGCGCCAGACGTTACGCCCATTGACCAGGCCCAGTGACAGCACCTTGTAGGCCGGCAGGCGATCGAGGATGGTCGGGTACTGCTCGGGAGCACGCACCAGGTCGATGTGCAGGCCATCCACCGGCAGGTTCGCGGCCAGGCCGAGATTCTCTTCCAGGCCACCGAAATAGGTCGCCAGGAGTTTTTTCAGCGGCTCGCGCTGGATCTGGTTGTAGGCACGTTCGAACGCGTTTTTCCAATCCTGGGGCAAGTCCAGCACCAGGATCGGCTCGTCGATCTGCACCCACTCCACACCCTGGGCCGCCAGGCGCTGGAAGATCTGGCCGTACAGCGGCAGCAGGCGGTCCAACAGCTCCAGCTTGTCGAACTCGGCGCCCTTGGCCTTGCCCAGCCACAGGTAGGTCAGCGGGCCGATCAGCACCGGCTTGACGGCGTGCCCCAGGGCCCGGGCCTCCTCGACCTCTTCGAAGAGCTGCTCCCAGCCCAGCTGGAATTGCTGGTCGGCGCCGAATTCAGGCACCAGGTAGTGGTAGTTGGTGTCGAACCACTTGGTCATTTCCTGGGCGTGGGCACCGCCGCAGCAGCCGTCGCTGACGCCACGCGCCATGCCGAACAGGGTCTGCAGCGTGGCTGGGCCATGCTGCGGACGGAAACGCTGGGGGATCACGCCGAACATCAGGGAATGGGTCAGAACCTGGTCGTACCAGGCGAAATCGCCTACGGGCAGCAGGTCGATACCGGCGTTTTTCTGCAGCTCCCAGTGAGTCTTGCGCAGATCACGGCCCACGGCGCGCAGGCCGGCTTCGTCGAGTTCGCCCTTCCAGAACGCCTCTTGCGCTTTCTTCAGTTCACGGTCGCGGCCAATGCGCGGAAATCCTAGAGAATGGGCCAAAGCCATGACATGCAACTCCCCTGTGTTTGATGGGAGCCATTGTCGGCACTCGGCACTTAGTGAGACAAACTCATTTTAATCGCGATGATCACAAGTTCCATTCATGATCAAACAGGCAGATCAGACACTGCCGCAGGAGGCCGCGCGCCCTTCAGGCTCCTGCCCGGGGCGGCCCGGGCCAGCTACAGGACTGCGACCCGGTGCAGATCTGCGCCCCCTCAGCGGCGAGCCAACTTATACCTCAGGCAATCCTCGTTAAAGCTTTTGCGCAGTGCCTCGGGCTTGATCCGCGAGGGGCTGTCGTAGGTCTGCTCGGTGATGCCCAGGGCCATCATGCGCATCCAGCCCTTGCTGAACTTGTAGGTCTGGATCTTCTGCCGCGCCGCATACAGCGACACCCCGGACAACTTCAATTCCTGGGCCCTGGCGGCAGTGCCCGCCCCCCAGCTGCAGACATACCGGTCATTGGCCGCCAGCTCCCGGGCCTGGGCCGCAGAAGCCCCGCCCAACAGGGCAAACGAAGTCAGCGTAATCAACACATGGCGCATTTTGCGGTCACCTAACCACCTGAAAATAAAGTGATTTTGGCGACACTTCAGACTGCCCGGGGCCAGTACTTTGCCTTCTCGATCAAGGCAATGTGCCTGCCAATGCTGGCCACTCGCGCGGCACAGGCGCACCCGCCGCTGACGCCAGTCGATCAACTGCAACACGCTGAAGCCGGGTTTTTCCGCACCCCGGGAGGGCCCACCGTGGGCCGACTCGATAACCGACGCTAGCCACTGCTGCACGCCCCGGTCCGCCTCCGACGCCCGCCCGCGACTCCAGAACCGCATCGCCACGGCTGCATCGCGCACGGAGGCCGAAACGCCAGTATTCCTACGAGGAATGCACGGATAAAAAACCTGCATTTTATTTATCGACCAGGATCTCCTAGCGTGGGCGCTCCCCCCTTGGAGAGACCGCCGTGACCGCTTCCCGCCCGCGCCTGTACGTCGATGCCCAGTTCACCAGCCCCTATGCCCTGTCCGTGTTCGTGGTGCTGCGGGAAAAGGGTATCGACTTCGACCTGCTGCCCCTGGACCTGGACGCCGCGCAGAACCGCGAGCCGGCCTACACCCGCCTGTCCCTGACCCAGCGCGTGCCGACCCTGGTGCTGGACGATTTTGCCCTGTCCGAATCCTCGGCCATCGCTGAATACCTGGAACAGCTATTCCCGCACAACCCGGTCTATCCCCAGGACCTGCGCCAGCGTGCCAAGGCCCGCCAGGTCCAGGCCTGGCTGCGCAGCGACCTGCTGCCGATCCGCCAGGAGCGCACGACCCTGGTGGTGTTCTACGGCTGCAAGGGCGAACCGCTGTCGCCCCAGGCCCAAGCGGCGGCTAACACCCTGGTGGAGGCCGCGCAGGAGCTATTGGCGGATGGCCGCGACTTCCTGTGCGGCCAGTGGTCGATCGCCGATGTCGACCTGGCGCTGATGCTCAACCGGCTGATCCTCAACGGTGACCCGGTGCCGGCGAGCCTGGTGGACTATGCCCGGTGCCAGTGGCAACGGCCGGCAGTGCAGGAATGGGTGCAGTTGCCGCGGCCGGCGCTGTAGGGCCTGGAGCGCCGGGTGATGCGGCCATCGGCGTTGACCTGACGCTGGCCGGGGAGTCTGCGGCCGGCGCGGCTAGGCTTCTTGCGGTTGGCGCAGGTAGGCGAACATGTGCTGGGCATAATCGGCCTTGCCCAGGGGCACACCGTTGTGCCGCAGGATGTTGTAGGCCGTGACCAGGTGGAAATAGAACTGCGGCGTCGCCCAGTTGCGCGCGAACTCCTCGCCGTTCATGTCGAAGGCAATACCGTTGTGCAGCTCGATGGCGATGGCCCGCTGGCCACTGCTGTCGATCAGCTCGCGGTCCGCCGCCGCCAGGAACGCCAGGGTGTCTTCGATCAGTGCCCTGGCCTCGGCCATACCGGCCGGCGCCTGCAATGCAGTCACAGGCTGCCCGCTCAGGCGCTGTACCGCTTCCCGGGCCTGGGTGCAGGCAAAACGCACCTGGGCCGCCAGGTCATACATGTCCGGTGCCAGCCGCGACTGCAACAGCACCTGGGGTTCGAACCCCCGCTCCCGGGCCTGCTCTTCGCCCTTGGCGAGAAAGCCCTCCAGGGCGCGCAGCATCTGGGCAAAACAAGGAACGGTGAGGGTGTAGATCGACATGGGTGTTCCTCGATGAGATCAAGACACAGGGGCCGGGTGCTGCCCGTCGCCCCGCCATAAAAGCCGATGGATCCTAGCAGATGTCCCCCCTCTCTCAAGCCGCGAACAATGCCAGAAAAGTACCCCTGGGCCGATCCGGCTGGTATGGTGCGCCCCTTGAGAAATACACCGCCTGACAGTGAGGAAAATGACCTTGAGCAGTGAAGCAAAAATGACCGGGGACCTGTTCGAAGTCGACAAGCGCCTGGCCCTCAAGCCCATCGTCGATTTCAACAGTTACCTGCGCGCGGCCTTCGCCGATGGCCCCTGCTCCTGTGGTCGCTGCGTCGCCAGCCAGGGTGACGAGAGCGGCTACGACTACCAGCACACCTTCAACTTCGCCGGCCGGGTGGCCAACCGGCGCTTCGCCTCCACCGCCGGCAGCGATGTGCTGCAGGCCCTGAAGAAAGCCTGGCTGTCCTTCACCAAGGCCGAGCTGCCGGCGAGCGGCGATCTGGACCTGGCAACGGTCAAGGAATTCGTCGACCCCCAACTGCACAAATTGCTGGTTCCGCTATTCGTCGCCAGCGGCCTGACCCGCGAAGTGGATGGCCAGTTGCAACTGCAGGCGCAAGTGGCGGCTTGAACAGCCGTACCGCCTAAAGCCAGCGCCGCACACGCTGGCGATACGCCGCAAAATCAGCCCCGAACAATTGCCCGAGCGCCCGTTCTTCGGGGTAGATCTGAAAGCGGTTCATGTACAGGACGAACCCCAGCACGCCGAGCAGCACCAGGGGCGAGGCCAGGTACAGCCCCCAGGCCAGCAGCCACAGGGCAAAGCCGACATACATCGGGTTGCGTGTGTACTGGTAGATCCCCGAGGTGACCAGGGCCGAGGCGCTGGCGGGTTTCAGCGGGTTGACCGTGGTCTTGGCCCGGCGAAAGGCAAGCCCTCCGGCCAGGACAAACAGCAGCCCGGCCATCACCAGCGGCAGCGCCAGCAACAGGCGTGTGCCCAAGCCCGGATCCAGGCCCGGCAAGCCGCGCGCAAGCAGCCCCATCAACACGGCGAACAGGACCGCGACAAGGGGGGGTGGAATGCGGTTTTCCAAGGCCTGCATGGTGCCTCTCTCCTCTGCCCGGGTTCAGGTCCGGGGCGTTACAGGTTGTCCGTCACCCGGCACAGCTTGCTGTCTTTCAACGGGGCCGCAGCATATTCCTTCGAGCCAAGCGGCGCCTGCTTGAGCATCACCGCGCACTTGTACATCCCCGAGGCTTCCAGCTGGTAGTCCATGCCTGCCTTGGGCACGAAGCTGAACAGGTTGTAGCACTGGTTGCCCAGGTAGTGAAACGCCATGGGCTGCCCGGTCGGCACCAGCACTTCGGTCCGGGTACCGGGCACTGCGGGAGTCTGCGGCGCCGCCATGCCCAGGCTTTCACCGTTACGGTTGGCGTAGCCGTCCCGGGCAGCCACCACGACCCCGGCACCGGGCAGGCGGAAATCCACGCAGTCGGACCTGGGCACACCGCGCACCATGCCGTCGCTGATCACCCGCAGGCGCACGGTTTCGCCACCCGGCGGCGTGGAATAGGGCGTGGAAAAGGACCGCACATCGGTCAGGGCGCCGCAGCCGGCCAGCGCCAGCAACAGGCCGGCGAGACCCGGCAGGCGCACGCGCCCTATGCAGGTGTTGAGGGGATGAGGCGATTGACTCACTATGTCGCTCCTTGCGGGTCGGGTTCCTGGGCAGCTGCTGCGATCAGCAGCCGGCGTTTTATAAAGGGTTCACCCACTCGCGGCAATGCTGGCCCTGAAACTTCGGAAACCCTGACCATGCAAAACCAGCATCAAGGCAGTTGCCTGTGCGGCGCGGTGACTTACCAAGTGTGCGGCGCGCTGAAAGCCGTCACCCACTGCCATTGCCACAAGTGCCAGAAGGGCCACGGCGCGGCCTTTGCTTCCTACGCCAGTACGCCGCGTGCGAATCTGGAAATCCGCGACCAGAGATCGGCGCTCAAGGTGTACGAATCCTCCCCTGGCGTGCTGCGCCAGTTCTGCTGCCACTGCGGCTCTTCGTTGTTCTGGCAGGACACCCAGGGCGAATATCGCCAGTGGATTTCCATCGCCATTGCCACCCTGGACACGCCCTTCGCAGCCCCCAGGCAACAGCATTACTGCGTGGCCATGAAGGCCGACTGGTATGCAATCACCGATCAGTTCGACCAAGTGCAATAAGCCACGCCGCACCCAGAGGAATGCCCCTGTCATGACCCGGCACTTCAGCTACGTCTGGCTCCTGCCGTTGCTTGAACGCCCCTACGAATCGGTCGCAGCCGACCTGCCTGGCGCCCTCGCCGGGCTCAGGATAGAACCCCCGCCGGGTGAACCGCTGTGCCTGCGCCAGTTGCTGCTGAGCGCCCTGGGGTCCGGCTCCGAACACTGGGAGCACTGTGCTGTGGCATGGCTGGAAGCCGGCTTCCCGCTGGATCGCGAGCTGTGCGAAAGCCTGCTGCACCAGGTCTCGCAAAAAATGTTCAGCCAGCCCATCCGCCATCGGCTGACCACCCTCGGCAAACGCTGGCTACGCCAGGACAACCAGGCCCGTACCCACGACTCAAACCCACGCCACTAGCGCGCCGCGACGTCCTTGGGTTTGTAGAAGCTGAAGCTGCCGATCTCGGTGGTCTTGATATAGGCCCGGGACCAGTCCGGCGAAACACTGCGGTCGTGAAAGAACAGCGCGCCGCCGGTACGGTCCTTGAGCTGCTGGTTCAGCGCCTTGCGGGCAATTTCCTTGGCGATGGTATAGCGGCCCTCTTCCTCCACCTGGTCGGGCCGGCCATCGCACCACCAGGAGAACTGGCAGGGGCTTTTTTCCGAACCCTGCTTGACCACTTCGCACACCGTCCCGGGAAAACCCTCATGGCCCAGGCGGTTCAGCACCACATTGGCCACGGCCTCCATATCGGCGCTTTCACCGCCCTTGGCTTCCCAGTAGATGGTCCGCGACAGGCACGTGATGGCGTCGTCCACCGGGGCCTGGCCGGCCGGGTCCACGGCCTGCACTTCGTTCTTGGTGATGGGTGCGGCCTGGGGCTCGACCTTCGGGCTTTCCTTGTCCGCGGCTTTCTGCTCCAGCGCCTGGGCCTTGTCCTGGGCAGCGGCCTGGACCGCCGGCTGCGGGTCGGCGGCCCAGAGCTGGGCTGCGGGCAACAACAAGGCAAAACACAGGGTCCTGACAATCCAGCGCATGATCGATCCTTCCCGAAAAACCTTTACCCCCTGCCAGCGCCGCCCCTGAACGTACCTGGCGGCAGAGCGGCGCAACCGGTTGCATTGCCCGCACGATGGCGCGTCGAGGGGGAGCGAACGGGTCACCGGGGGCCATGTTGAATCGACCATGGGCCGCGCGAATCATTCCCTGGTGCCGCAAGCCCTGCACAAAGCCCAGGACAAGGCTCCCGTGGAAATTCGCTGGTAATGATAAGAATTCTCATTAGAATGCCCAGCCATTCACGCTGAGCCGTATCAGGTAGTGGGAGCAGTGGGCGATGGAAACCGGAGACGACCAGCAACAACTCAGCGCGCTGTTCATTGCACAGCGCGGGGGGCTGATCCGCATGCTTGCGCGGGTGGTGGGGTGCGCCAACCTGGCCGAGGACCTGGCCCAGGAGACCTACCTGCGGGTGGCCAAGGCGCTCAACGCCCGCCCCATCGAGCACTTGCAGCCGTTCCTCTATCAGACCGCCCAGTACCTGGCCTTCGATCACCTGCGCAGCCAGCGCAGCAAACGCCGCTTCGAGTACCAGCCCACCGACGCCAGCCAGCTCAGCGAAGTGCCCACCGCTGCCCCCGGGCCGGAAAGCCATGTCCAGGGCCAGCAGCAGTTGCACTTGCTGCAACAGGTACTGGCCACCCTGCCCAAGCGCCAGCAACAAATCCTGGTTTTGCATAAACTGCACGATCTTTCGCAAAGCCAGATTGCCCAGCGCTTGCAGGTTTCCCTGAGCACGGTGGAAAAGGACCTGCGCCATGCACTCAATGCCTGCATCAAAGCCACCGACCGGCAGAACCCCGATGACTGAACACCTCAGCGCCCTTCCCGGCGACGCCATTCGCGAGCAGGCGAGCTACTGGTTCACCCAGCGTGAGGCCATGACCCACAACCTGCCGCTGCGCCAGCGCTTTGAACAGTGGCGCAACAGCCATGCGCAGCACGCCGAGGCCTACCGCGCCCTGGAAGACCTGTGGCAGGCCAGCGCCTTCGAACAGGCCCTGGAACAGCTGGCGCTGGGCCTGGACCTGCCGGCCGCCCCGGCCCCCGCCACGCCGCGCAGAAAACGCCACCGCACTCGCTGGCTGGCCGCTGCGGCCACGGTGCTGGTGATGCTCGGTGCCGGCTGGTTCAGCGACCTGCCACTGCGCCTGCAGGCCGATCACCTGAGCGCGGTCGGCGAACTCCAGCGCTTCGACCTGGCCGATGGTTCGCACATCGTGCTGGGCAGCGACAGCGCCATCAGCAGCGACTTCAGCAACGCCCGGCGGCGCATCCAGCTGCTGCGCGGCGAGCTCTATGTCGAGGCCTTCCACGACCCGGCCCGGCCGCTGACCATCGAGGCCGGCAGCGCCACGGTGACCGTGGTCGGCACCCGCTTCAGCGTCAGCCGCCAGGCCGACGGGGTGACCGTGGCCGTACGCGAAGGCCGGGTACGCCTGGCCGACGAAAACGGCCAGCAGAGCCTGCTGCAAGCCGGCAACTGGCAACAGTTGCAGGGCCATCAGTTGCTGCCCCTGAACCCCGAGGGCAGCGAACGGCAACTGGCCTGGATCAACGGCCGCCTGTCCTTCCAGAACGCGCCCCTGGCCCAGGTTCTGCAGGAGCTGCGGCGTTACCATCGCGCACCGATCCTGCTGTTCAACGCCGACGCGGCGCAGCAGAAAGTCAGCGGCAACTACCAGCTCGATGACCCGCAGGCCATTGTCCGGGCCCTGAGCAAAGTCACCGCCACCGAGCTCACCCGCCTGCCGGGCGGCATCCTGGTACTGCGCTGAAACACTGCCCGGGGGGGCTGAAAAAAGTTTTACGGCTTTGCCGAGGCCAACCCGTCAGGGTGTTTGCTTATGCAAATCATTCCTATTTCGTACGGGACTTCCATGCACCTTCCAACACTCACCCCGGCCCGCAGCATCCTCGCGCTGGCCATCTGCCTGGCCTGCAACCCCGTGATGGCGGTCGAGCCCACCACCGCTACCGGCAACCAGGCAACCGCCACCTACAGTTTTGCCATCGCCCGCCAGTCCCTGGCCAATGCCCTGGACCAACTGAGTACCCAGTGCGGTTTGCAGATCGCCTACTCCGCGGCACTGGCCCAGGGGATCGAGTCGGCGGGGGTCAGCGGACGCATGAGCGCGGAACAGGCACTGGGCAAGCTGCTGGCAGGCACCGGCCTGGGTTTTGAACGCAACGGCGCCAACGCGGTGCTGCTGACGCGCCTGCCCCAGAGCAGCCAGGCCGTGGAGCTGGAGGCCACCCAGATCGTCAGCAACCAGTTGGGCACCGTCACCGAAGGCAGCGGCTCCTACACCCCAGGCACCATCGCCACGGCGACCCGCATGGTGCTGACCCCGCGGCAGACACCGCAGTCGATCACCGTGGTCACCCGGCAGCACATGGAAGATTTCGGCCTCAACAACGTCGACGACGTGATGCGCCATACGCCGGGCATCACCGTCTCGGCCTACGACACCGACCGCACCAACTACTACGCCCGCGGTTTCTCGATCAACAACTTCCAGTACGACGGCATTCCCTCCACCGTGCGCAACGTCGCCTATTCGGCTGGCAACACCCTCAGCGACATGGCCATCTACGACCGGGTGGAAGTGCTCAAGGGTGCCACCGGCCTGCTGACCGGCGCCGGCTCCCTGGGCGCCACCATCAACCTGGTGCGCAAGAAGCCCACCGCCCAGTTCCAGGGCCACGCCTCCCTGGGCATGGGCTCCTGGGACAACTACCGCAGCGAACTGGACGTCAGCGGGCCGCTGACCGAAACCGGCAATGTTCGCGGCCGCGCAGTGGCGGCCTACCAGGACAAGCAGTCGTTCCTCGACCACTATTCGCGCAAGACCTCGACCTACTACGGCATCCTCGAATTCGACCTGTCCCCCGACACCCTGCTGACCGTGGGCGGCGACTACCAGGACAACATCCCCAAGGGCTCCAGCTGGTCCGGCACCTTCCCGCTGATCAACGCCACCGGCGGGCACAACAGCATGTCGCGCTCCTACAACAACGGCGCGACCTGGAGCGGCTGGGAGCAATACACCCGCACCGCTTTTGCCATGCTCGAACACGACCTGGGGGATGGCTGGGTCACCAAGCTGCAACTGGACCACAAGATCAACAGCTACCACGCCGAGCTCGGCTCGATCCAGTTCGACGAGCCGCAGACCGATGGCACGGCCAAGGTCAACGCACAGAAGTACACCGGCGACACCACCAGCGATTCCGCCGACCTGTACCTGAGCGGCCCCTTCAATCTGTTCGGCCGCGAGCATGAACTGGTGCTGGGCGGCTCCATCGCCAACTCGCGCTGGACCGGCAAGGGCTACTGGTCCCCGGACTTCCCCGGGGGCAAGGGTAACGTGGTGGACTTCTACAACTGGCACGGCAAGATCGAACGGCCCATCTGGGGGCTGCCGGCCCAGCGCACCAACGACACCGTGCGCCAGACCGGCACCTACATGACCACCCGCCTCAACCTGATGGACGACCTGAACCTGTTTCTGGGCGGGCGCGTGGTCAACTATCACCTCACCGGCCTGACCCCGTCCTACAAGGAAAGCGGACGCTTCGTGCCCTACGTCGGCGCGGTCTACGACCTCGACGACCACTTCTCGGTCTACGCCAGCTACACCGATATCTTCATGCCCCAGGAAAGCTGGAACAAGGACAAGGACAGCAAGCTGCTCAACCCGGACGAAGGCCAGAACTACGAGCTGGGGCTCAAGGGCGAGTTCTTCGAAGGCCGCCTCAACAGCAGCCTGGCCTACTTCGAAGTGCACGAGACCAACCGCTCGGTGCCGGACGATGCCTACAACAACCAGTCGCCCACCCCCGACAACTACGCGTTCAAGGGCGCCAAGGCGGTCACCAAGGGCTACGAGCTGGAGATTTCCGGCGAACTGAGCCCGGGCTGGCAAGTGCAGGCCGGCTACACCCACAAGATCGTGCGTGATGACGAGGGCGACAAGATCTCCACCTTCGAGCCGCAGGACCAGGTCAACCTCTACACCAGCTACAAGCTCAAGGGCGACCTGGACAAGCTGACCGTCGGTGGCGGCCTGCGCTGGCAGAGCGAGGGCTGGTATTCGGTCTACAACGCACCGCGCAAGATCAACGAAGACATTTCCCAGGAGGCCTACTGGCTGGTGGACCTGATGACCCGCTACCAGATCACCCAGAACCTGTCGGCGACCCTCAACGTCAACAACATCTTCGACAAGTCCTACTACACCAACGTCGGTTTCTATAACTCGGCAGCCTACGGCGAACCCCGCAACTTCATGCTCAGCACCCGCTGGGACTTCTGAGCCGGCGGCCCTGCCGGGCCACCCCGCCCGGCAGGGCACCAAGCAGCATCAGTGCCCGTCAGCCAAGCAGGCCCGCCTGCTTGAGCAGGTCCGCCAAGCCCGCGGGAACCAGCGGCGTCTGCTCGGTGAAGCTGGCGCTGCCCTGCCAGCGGGCCACG
The DNA here is from genome assembly GCF_032424515.1 of Pseudomonas sp. JV245A. Taxonomy (NCBI): domain Bacteria; kingdom Pseudomonadati; phylum Pseudomonadota; class Gammaproteobacteria; order Pseudomonadales; family Pseudomonadaceae; genus Pseudomonas; species Pseudomonas sp. JV245A. Next base: position 49,339 of record NZ_VYKE01000008.1, on the reverse strand, counting down.
AAGGGCGCGCCATCGCTTTCCCGGGCATCGAGCTGGGCACGCTGGTAGACACTCGGATCGTCGAAGCGGGCGTCGTAGACCTGGACGAACTCGTGGCCGGGCTTGCCGGCATAGGTGAACAGGCTTTCCAGGGTGCCGATCAGGCGCAGGCTGTTGATCGACAGCCCCAGCTCTTCCTGTATTTCCCGAACGATTGCCTGGGCACTGTGCTCGCCAAAGTCGATGCCGCCACCCAGGGGGCGAAACAGCATCTGTTGCTTGTCGGCATCAAAGAACTGATTGACCAGGATCTTGCCCTGGTGATGGAAGATGCACAGCGCGAGCGCGCGGATGCGGGGTTCAGACATGGGGTGAAGTCCATTTGCCGAGACGAGGCGCGGCATTAGAACACGGCGCCAGGCCCCTCAGCCAACGTAAAAATACTTCACCGCCAAGGCCGGGACCTCCTCCATCGCCGACCACAGTTGCTCGTCCAGTTCGCCACTGATCAGCTCATGTTCCTCGTCGCTCAGCAGCCCGGGAATGTCCCACAGTTGCTCCAGTTGCGGGTGGCCTTCCAGGTGCGCGATCAGCTGGCGCTGGCGGCTGACCAGGGCCCGAGTGTTGCGCGCGCCGATCGCGGCCAGGGTGCTGAGCGCCAGCTCGCAGGTCTGCTGCCCCCAGTTGCAGAAGAACTGCAGGAAGCCGCCGTTGTAGCCGTCCGCCTCCAGCCGCCACAGCGCGACGATGGCCTGGTCGTCCGCCGGCAGTTGCTGCAGTTGCCAGTCCAGGGCCTTCAGGCGAGCCATGGACTCATCGCACAGGCATTCCCAGATCCAGTCGATGGCGTTGAGACTGAGCACCGGCTCGCCCAGGTGCGGCCAGGACACGGACCAGCCCCGAGGTGCGATGGCAAAATCCGCCCGCTGCTCGGGCGTGGCCTCCCGCAGCCGGCTGTAACGGCTCAGGGGCTGGCGCAGCCGCAAGCCGTCGGCCCAACTCAGGCAAAGCATTTCATCCTCGAAGGCGACGTGGGTGATGGGGCTGAGGTTCATCAGGCAGGACCTTTGGGCAATCTAATTCAGTCGTAAGCGGCCGGACGGCGGCGCGGGCCGATGCCGTGGAGCACCGTGAACAGCCCACCGCCCAGCAGCCCCAGCAGCAGGAACGGAAAGATCCCACGGTTGAGCAAGGGGATCCAGTAGTCCAGCCCCGAAGCCCCCTTCAGGGACCCGGCGAACAGCCCCGGGGCGCCGGACAGCAGCCAGATCAGCACGCCACTGAGGCCACCGCCGATCACATAGCGCCAGCCAGTGGCGAGAAAGCGCTCCACCAGCCACAGCACCGGCCAACTGACCAGCATGCTGATCCAGGCACCGATCATGGCCCCCAGCAAGAATACCGGCAGGCTTTCCGCGCCCTTGGGATAGAGCGTTACCGCAACGCCCCCCAGGGTCAGCGCCCCCGACAGCGGCACCGCCAGCAGCCGCCGCAAGCCCTGCCCTCGCCCATGGGGCGGCACCGACAGCTGATCAATCCCACGGCTCAGCAGGCTGTACAAGCCAGCCAAGGCCAGCCCGCCCGCCAGCGGCAGCAGCAACAGCTGCATCCATGAAGTACGCACCAGCACCGTGGCCACCAGGCTCAGGATCAGGCTGATCCACAGGTAGCGCGCCCTGGCCTGCGGGCAGCGCCGCTCAGTCCACAGCAACAGGGGAATGCCCAGGACCATGGCGATCACACTGCCAAACAGAAACCCGGAAAACAGCTCCGTGCCATTCCAGCCCTTGATCAGGCCCTTGATCACGGCGTAGACCAGGCCAGCGCACAGGGGCAGTGCAAACAATCGCAGTTCGGCGTTGGGCCGCATGGCGTTCTACCTGGGGTGGCAACGGGTGCCGGGTTGAAGGAAGGAGCGTTTCTACACAAGTGCGGCGGACTAATCCAGTGCCGGAGAAACAATGCAACCTTGAGCCCGGCAATGGCTTATTGCTCAATATCGGGGTATACAGCTGGGCGAAAATCCATCCAGACATCCACCGTAAAAGACCACCCACCGCAAGTCGCTGCACTGCTGTCAGAGCAGAACAAGCATTGGCTTACAGGCAGCCGCCGAGTCCTGTTGCAAGCTCAACAGCAGCTCTGCGACCAGGGCGTGCCCAGCACGATCACCTTGGCACCTGAAACAGCCGGCGCCATTCCTCTGGACAGGCCACTCTGCCACGCTGACTCGGTCCTGTCAGCGCTCCGGCGCAGGTTGCAATGACCCAGCGTTGACCGACGCGATACGAAAGGAAACTCGACGTGCTGGCAAGACTGAACGGGCAGGAATTGCATTTCTTTGGCACACCCAAAGCATTCAATGCCATGGCACGAGCCATTCGCAAAGGCCGGCACGGCGAGTCTCAATCAATGCCGCTGGAGCAGGAGCAATCCAGTTTCAGCACCTTGTTCCTGAGTTGCTCCGGTCAATCGAGCAGGATCTGGATTGAGCACAGCGAGGTTCATATCCAGTATGCCGAGGCCAGTAAAAACCGACTCTACCCTTGCCTCTCCATGCCCGCTGAAACAGCGCCGGGTGCGCTTTTTTTCATCGACAAGCGGCATCAGGATCACCCACCGCTGCTCACCGACGACTCGCTAAGCCTTGTGCTGCATGTCATCGCGAACGACGCCGATGCTTGAACTGCATCAGAAAGAGTAAACAGGCCCATGAAAATCTACCTCGACGACGAACGCCAAACCCCGCAAGGCTGGGTTCGCGCCTACTGGCCGGACGAAGTGATCGCGCTGCTGAAGGCCGGTGGCGTCGAGGACATCAGCCTCGACCACGACCTCGGAGATGATCAGCGCGGCACCGGTTACGACGTGATCCTGTGGATCGAAGAGGCCGTGGCCCTCAATGGTTTTCATCCGCCGCGTATTCACATCCACTCGGCCAATGCCAGCGCCGTGGAAAAAATGCGCGCCGGCGTGCAAGCGATCGATCGACTGGCCCGCAACAACGGATGCCGCCAATCAACCCATAACGCAGGCAACTGACCCCATGAGCGGCAACCTGTATGGATACATCCATTGCTTTGACCCTTCGCCGGCTGCCGAAGCGCACAATCGTGCGGTGCTGCAAAGCCTGCCAGTGACGGGGGCGCAGATCACCCGGGCGCTTTTCAGCGTGCTGCCAAACAGCCGGGGGCACTGCTACTTCGGGCATATGTTGCACTTCGCCACCTCCCCCAAAGGCAGTTACATCTTCGATGATTCGTGGCTGGCCGAGTACGAAGCCCTGCTGGAGCGCCTGTTCTGGGACAACTCGGAGGTGGTGCATACCTACTGCGGCGAACGGCGCACCTGGAACTCCAGTAAAACCCACGGGCTCGAGCAACCAACCGCCTTGAAGATCACTAACAGGAAGGTTTTTCCTTCCTATCACGACTTGGAGCCCGTCGCGGACAGCGATGTGCCGGAGCCGGGCAACAGCTGAAAGGTCGCCCGCCATCCCCCCTATAACGACGCAAGGAACACGTAATGCCACTGAGTCCTGAGCAAGCGAAAACATTGGCCGATGCGGTAGCAGGCTATGCCTTCCCCACTGCGCATTTTGACTTTGCCCGCCAGACGCCCGTTGTGCGGCTGTCCATGTCCGAACTGGAAACCCGGATTCGCCAACAACTCCTTAGCGACTCGCTGAACACCGTCAAGGACGGGCTATCGAATGTTCTCTATTGGGGGTTCACTCAAATGGGTGGCTTGGCCAATGTCCGTGTTGGCCGCTTCCGCTCCGGGGTCAAAGACTTGCAGATCGCACAGGCCTCGGCGCTGTTCAAGGAGCAACCGCGCCCGGCACTTTACGAGATCGCCAGCCTGAAGATGCCGCAGTTTTCCAGTGTGTCGTTTGTCAGCAAGATCCGCATGTTTCTCGACCCGCTCCAGTCGGCCACCCTGGACCTGCAGATCATGAAAATCCAGCAGGTCCACAGCGACACCGTCCTGGCGGCAATCAAACAGGACCCGACCCGGATCCGTATCAGTAAAGCCAATTCGAACGCTTACGAGAGCTGGTGCGAACGCCTGGCTGACATAGCTCGGAGCTACCTGCCAGAGGCTCGCGTCGCCGATGTGGAACGTGGTCTGTTTCAACTGGTTCAAGACAACAAGGTCAAGCAGGCCGCCGCGATCCTGCGCAACGCCTGAGTTTTATGAAGGGTGCACGGTCTGGATCAAGTACACGGGCGATTGGGGAGGCTCATCGCGCTGTAAACTCTGCCCGCAGCAGCGCGTACTGAACCAGATCATGATGGGCGCCCAGCCAGTAACCCGCTTGCCGTGAAACCCCTTCGCGGACAAACCCTGCCCGCTCCAGCAACCGGAGCGACGCCAGGTTCTGCGGGTGTACCTGGGCCTCGATGCGGTTCAATGCCATGTATTCAAACCCCCAGCCAACAATGGCTTGCAATGCTTCCCCCATCAGCCCCTGCCCTTGCGCCGACTTCGCCAGTTCGAAGCCGACGGCGCAACTGCGCCACTGCCGGTTCCATTTGAACAGGCCGCAGGTACCCAGCAAACCCGGCTGGTTGTGGCGCTCGATGGCCCAGCGCGTCCCCGGGTTGGGCAGGCTGCGCCAGCTGGCAAACAGCGCCAGCAGTTGCTCGGCCCGCGGATAGTCGGTGATGGGGTCGGTGCCGAACCACTGCATGGCATCGGCGTCGCTGTGGATCGCGAACAGTGCCGGGACATCGGCCGGGCACAGTTCCCTGAGGATCAGGCGCGGGGTGCGGATAACGGGAAAGTCGCTCATGTGGATACCGCCCTAGCCTGCCAGCTGCTTGCGCAGGATGTGCGCATACTCGTCCTTGATCTGCTCAAAACCGTACTTGTGCTCCAGGCGCTTGACGGTGAAGTGCCCACGGGCCATGTCCTGGTAGAAGTCGGTGAACAGCGCATTGATGGTGGCGCCGGTAAAGGCGCCGATCACCGGCACCGCCTGGGCCGCGAACTTGCTGGAGATGGTCACGCCGTAACGGCTAGCGACTTTCTCGATCAGCAGGGCCAGCCACTTGCCCACCTGCCCCGGCGACAAGCTGCCCACCGCCCCGGCCCCGCGCTTGGCGGCAATGGCCGCCAGCTCCTTGGACAGTTGCTGCATGGCCTGGGTGGTGAAGCTGCGGGTGATGTAGTAGCCGGTTTCCGTGGCGTCGTCGGCCTGGCTGTTGCCGCCCATGGCGAACACTTCGATGCAGGCCTGCTTGGTGGCAAAATCCGCCAGATCGAAGCCTTCACTGCGGGCCACATCGGCCACCGAGCGCATCATGATGGTGGTGGAAATGGGCAACTCGACAAACAGCGCGGCGAAACCGAAGGCCCCGCCCACAGCGCCGGAAGTGGCCGCATACATCTTGTGCAGCAAGGTCGATGCCGGTTTTTTGGGCGCGTTGTCCAGGCTCCACAGCGCCGCATCGGCGGAGCTGTGCAGGGCCGCCACCACCGCGCCGTTGATCTTTTTCGCCACCACTGCCGGCAGCGCCTTGACCGCACTTTCGATGGGCGAACCCAGCAGCCCGGCCAGGCGCGCCGTCAGTGAAGGCGACTCCAGCAAGGCGACGGCGCGCCTGAGGTCCTGGTAATCCTCGGGATGGTCTTTGATGCTCACAGGCGTCTCCATGGGTGGCTGTTCACTGCCTCGGGAAAGAATAAACCCTTGCCTGGCAGCGTCGTGGCTCAATTGCGCGTCCGGCGATAGGCAGGACTAAGGCTTGGCTGGCTCCAACAGCAGGTCCGCAGCCAGCGTCGGGTATTGGACCTTCATCCGCTCCAGGCATTGCAGCAGCAGTTGCGCGTCCCGGGGCAGGCGCCGGGACAATGCTGGCAAGCCGCTGATATGCAACTGTTCGGGCATTTCCACCAGCCCGGTAATGGCGTCCCAGAAGGCGTCCCAGTTACAGCCGTACCAATGGGGAAAACCCAGGGCATCGCGCAGCACCAGGTGCAATTCAGCGGTGCTCGTCACCTGGCTCAGGTCGATGTGTTGCAGGGGCAGGCGGCTCATTCGTCATTCCTTGGGGTAATGGCTTGAAGGGGCTTTCGCTGGCTGGCCACAAGGGCTTCAGGCCAGCGGCTGGACACCCGGCTGGCGCTGCAACTGCTCCCAGCCCAGCTTGCAAAAGCTCTCCAGCAGCTTGGCCAGATGCGAACTGGCGGTCTGCGGTGACATCCCCGCCGCTTCGGCCAGGGCGCTGGCGGACAGCGAGCTGCCATCGGACAGGATGATGAGCATGCCCCCCGCACCGGCTCGGCAAAGGTTTCGCCGCACACTTCGATCCAGCCCGAAGCAGTGTGTGCAAAAAGGTTCGTATAGTCGCACCGCACTGCGGCAAAGGAAATACGCCCCCATGGACCTCGAGCACCGCCTGCGACGCCAGGTACTGATCGCCCCCTGCCGGAGCTATGGGGTGGTGATCCTCGACACCTCGATCGTCAATGTCGCCCTGGAATCCATCGCCCGGGACCGGGATGCCGGCATCACGGCCCTGCAATGAGTCATCAACGCCTACCCCTGAGCTTCACCAGCCTGCTGCTCACCGGCGGCCTGCCGGGGGAGCGGTTTGGCGCCCGGGCGCGACAAAGCCGCCGTCGCCGGCCAGGCGACAGCGGCGGCTGCCTCTCCCCTTACAGGTGCTGCTGGAAGAACGGCACCAATTGCGCCATGGCCAGCGCCACCGTTTCGGCGCGGTCGTACAGGTCGTAGTGGGACCCGCCTTCAGCGACCACCAGATGCTTGTCCCGGGAGGCCGCGCGGCCATGGATTTCCAGGCCGTCGCGGTAGGCACCGAAGCCGCCGGGCTTGTCGCCGACCACCACCATCAGTGGCTGGGTCAGCAGCACCTCGGCCTGCAGGAAGGCATCCCAGCCAAAGGCCGCGCTATTGAAGGAAAACAGACCGCTGGTGGCGCCGTTTGGCTGCTGGCCCCGGGCGGTCTTGTAGTACTCGGTGGCTTCCAGTACGTCGATGTCGCTGATGCCGTTCTGCTGCGCCTCGGCTACCGATGCTGGCAGGTAGTCGATCACATGACGCGCCTCGCCCCGGTCCTCGGCGGTGCGCTGCTTCGCCATGGCGTGCAAGGCGCTGACCGGATCGAAGTTGCTGAAACCTTCGCGGATCAGGCGGCCGAAGTTGACCCCGGTAATGGAGGCCAGGGCCTTGATCCGGTAGTCGGTCATTGCCGCCTGGATGGTGTAGCCACCGCCACCACAGACACCGATGGCACCGATGCGCTCGGGGTCGACATAAGGCAGGGTCACCAGGTAGTCGATGGCGAAACGGATGTCCGACACGCGAATGGCCGGGTCTTCGATAAAGCGTGGCTGGCCGCCGCTGGCGCCCTGGAAACTGGCGTCGAAGGCGATGACCACAAACCCGGCCCGGGCCAGCCCGGCGGCGTAGATGTTGCCGGAGGTCTGCTCCTTGCAACTGCCGATGGGATGGGTGCTGACGATGGCCGGGTAGCGCTTGCCCGGGTCGAAATCCGCCGGCAGATAGATGTCCGCGGCGTTGTCCCAGCCGAAGTTGGGGAAGCTGACGTGTTCGATGCTGTTGCTCATGACCGTACTCCTTGAGCCGCCCTGGGCAGGCTCGTCTGGATCGATAGGCGGACCGCTCGCTCCCGTGTGCGGGAGTGCGGAGTCGGGCGTTACCGAAAGCGCCCGGGACACGGCAGGCCTTGGGGCTGCTGCGTCGTCGGGCACCAGTATAGAAATGGCTCGCGGCGAAACCTTGCCTATTCTGACGGCAAGTTTGCCTGTTTTGCGGATTCTGCCGGCTCACCCCGAAGGGCGTTTCGCTGCAACACAAACAGCTAGAAACAAGCCTATCCGTGGCGGATCGAATGGTTAGGCGCCCAGAGCCGCGCCACAGCCTGTTTGCCTATTTCGCTGAACCCTGCACTGCAACCTGGCCCTTACCCGGCCTCGCGCATCCTGCGGATATCCCGCTGCGGCGGCGCGCCGAACACCCGGCTGTATTCCCGGCTGAACTGCGAAGCACTTTCATAGCCCACCAGCCCCGCGGCGCGCCCGGCATCGATGTTCTGGCTGAGCATCAACTGCCGGGCTTCCTGCAGGCGCAACTGCTTGTGGAACTGCAGCGGGCTGACGCCGATGATGGCGCGAAAATGCTGGCGGAAGGTGGACGGGCTCATATGGGCGCGCTGCGCCAGATCATCGACGCGCAACGGCTGGGTGAAGTTCTGTTTGAGCCAGGCCACGGTCTTGAAGATCTGCTGGGTCGGCGAACCCACCGCCAGCAACTGCTGCAACGCCAGGCTGTAAGGCCCGGCCAACAGCCGGACGATGATTTCCTGCTGGATCAATGGCGCCAGCTGGGGAATCAGCGCCGGCTCGTCGAGCAAGCCCACCAGCCGCTCCAGAGCGCTGGCCAGCCCCGGCTCCAGTTCATCCACCACCACCGTCCGATAATCGCTGGCCCGCGAAGGCGGTGGCGGCTGCATCTGCGCGGCGGTTTGCAGGATCTGGTGCATGTCCAGGGTCAGCATCATGCCCAGGAAGGGTTCGGCCGCCGAGCCCTCGGTCACCCGGGCCACCACCGGCTGGTCGATGCTGGTCAGCATGCCCTGCCCGGCCCGGTAATTGATCACCGCCTCTTGCAGCAGCACCTGCTTGCCGCCCTGGGCAATCACCCCCAGGCCCAGGCTGTAGATGCAGGGAATGGCCGAGGTCGGCGTGGAACGGCGGTGCAAGGTCAGGTTGGGCACGGCGCTGGGAAAGTCGCCGGAGTGCGGGGTGTGCCGGGCAATCAGGGCCGCGAGTGCGGTGGGGGTTCGGGGCTGGGTCATGGGCGGGCAATCGGAAGTGGCAACAGTACAGGCGGCCACTGTGCGCCGATTGGCCATGCAGATCGAGTTTTTCTTCACGGCCACCAGGGCGGCGGACACGGGTCGATATCCGCCTCGGGGCAGTAGTGGCTGGCAAAAGCAGGCGATCCAATGGCAATCCCTTGCCCACTACGGCCAACTTCTGCCCGCCATCGCTGCTGGCGCCGCTGCCAACGCCGCGCCGCATCATGTTCAGGGCTCATGGCCCGGGTTTTGCTCTGCTTGGCCAGAACCCACCCAGGAGCAGTCTCATGACAGGAAGCATCTCAAACTCGACATCCCTCGTAGCCATGGGCCTCAAGGGAATCACCAGGGCGCTGGAGAATGGCACGCTGAAGTCCATGAAAATCCAGGTAGAGAATGCAACGCCGCAAATGCAGGCGAAGATCGACGCCAGTTTTCATGAATCGCAAATCTCGGACGCCAAACTGATAGCCCAATACAGAGCCAACCCCACCTGGGCGACATTCGACGACAAGAGCAACTCCGTCCAACTGCCCGATGTGCAGTCCCTGGGCAAGGACGACGCCACCCATGTGCTCAAGGGCCTGCAATACCTGATGGAAATCGGGCGCCTGGACGGCAAGACGGTCGTTGCCAAAAACGGCGGCCAGACCACCGACAGCCCCGCGCTCTATCAGGACTGGCTACTGGCGCGGATCGGCGTCGATGCCCACGCCTGAGTAGCCGCGGCCCAGGCTGCGGGAACGCGCTGCATGCGGATTCGCCAGCCAGGGCTCGAAGGTTCAGACCAGGCGTTTGTGCAGGAAGAAACGCCGGTGCTGCGGCGGGAAATCCTCCAGCCGGCCGAATTCGCTGAAGCCATGCCGCTGATAGAACTGCGGCGCCTGAAAGTCGAAGGTATCGAGCCAGATGCCGATACAGCCCTTTTCCCGGGCCAGCTCCTCGGCCATGTTCAGCAATTGCGAGCCCGTGCCCTGGCCCCGTGTCTGCTCGGGGACCGCCAGCAGCTCGATGAACATCCAGCGATAGAAAATCTCCGCCTGCAGGCCACCGAGAATCTCACCGCTGTGCTCGTCGCGAACCACCAGGGCGATGGCCTCGGGCTTGGGATCGCCCGCCTGGGCCCGGTTGTGGGCCCGCAAGGGCTCGAGGATCGCAGCGCGCACCTCCGGCCCCGGGTTCATCAGCATGTCGATACGCGTACTCATTCGCCGTTTCCTTGGATGATGGCTGTGCCGGACCGGGGTGAAAGCGCCCCACGATCCTCTCTGGAGGATCGTGGGTTTGGCAAGGCTGCGCTACCTGGCCGTCGCTGTCGCAACTAGCGGCTGACGTACTGCTCGGCCTTGCTGTCGAAGACATAGGTGAGGTTGTCTGCGGCCGCCAGCGAACGGACCTTTCCCGGGCCCTCGAAGGTAGTGCCGCTGACCTTGACCTGCACCTGCGGCAGCGGCTCCTGGCCGGCGACGAAGCTCAGCTCACCGTCGCTGCCGATGCAGGGCATGACCGCGCCGTCGTCGCAGGCCGCGGAGTTGTCCTCGCCGGTGCGCACCTGGCCTACATAGGACCAGACCCAGCCATCGTCTTCGGGTTTCTTGTTCGGATTGAACACCAGCATGGTGTAGCCCCTGGTGATCACCCCATCGTCGAAAGTGGCCGTAGGCACCGCCAGCAGCAGGCGGCCGTCTGCGGTACGGTGCTCAACGGCCTTGCGCTTGGTGTCCACTTCCTCGGGCTTCTCGCCGCCGCCGAAGAAGCCGATCTTGCGTTCGATGCTGCGGATGGAATAGGCCTGCTTCTGGCCCGGGTTGGTGAGTTCGAAGGTGGCATCGGCCAGCCGTACCTGAACCTCCGGCGCGGCAAAATCCTCGCCCTCGCGGGCGGCGCGGTCCCGGGTGTGCCAGACAAAGGTGGCGTAGTAGTGCTTGCCGTCGAAGTCCAGCTCCTGGCCGTACCAGAAGGTGGCGGTAACGCCGTCTTCCAGTTCCACCTCTTCATCCTGGTCCGGCACCTCGACGTTCTGCATCACCGCCAGCACTGCGCCGGGAGGGATCGGCGCACCGGCCTGGGCCAGCATCGAAGCCGCCAGCATGCACGGCGCCAGCAACCAGCCGGCCAGTCGTGCAGCCAGCCGGCCTTCCTTGTGCAGACCTGTATTGCTCTTGATTTTCATCCCTGGAACATCCCTGTAGAACCGATGAGGAAACGCCGGCCACGCAAGTGGCCAATGGCATGACGCGCGATCATATAGCCAGCGTTTCATCAGCGACAAGATGCTGGCAAATGGCAAGCGCAGGCCGCCGGCAAGCGCAGCACCGGGCAAGGCGCGCTTGTTCCTGCGCCAGCCTTGTGAGAGGTTGCTGCCTCACTCGACCTGAAGACCACCATGGATATTCGACCGACGCAAACCAAGGACTGGAGGCTGTTGAAGCAAGTTCGTCTCGCCGCGCTGCAGGACGCCCCGACCGCGTTCGGGGTCAGCTACCAGAGTGCCGCCCGGTACAGTGACCAGCAGTGGCAGGAACGTGCCTCGGGCGCGGCCAGCGCATTCTGGCTGGCCATCAAGGATGGCCAGCCCCTGGGAATGATCGGCGCCGCAGTCAGTGAGGCAAACCGCTACAACCTGATCGGCATGTGGGTCGCACCCGCGGCCCGTGGCTCCGGCGTGGCGGCCCGGCTGGTGGAAGCGGTGAAGTCGCGCGCACGGGAACAAGGCCATGAGCGGGTGTTCCTCGACGTCTCCCCCGCCAATGCCAGGGCCGCGAGTTTCTATCTGCGCCAGGGGTTCGCGTTCATTGATGAGTGGGAGCCTCTGCAAAGCCACCCCCACATCCAGGTGCAGACCATGCTCTGGACAGTGCAGGGCTGACTGCAACGGCCCCTTCGGCATCAGGCCCGCCGGTTAGCCCTCGCCAATGCCGCAAGCGGCAGGCCCGTACCCTGGACCGCCGCCCTGGCTTGCCGGTGGTGCCGGCTGTTCTGGGAGCCCGCCAAGCGATCAGCGGGCCATGTCGAGGACCAGCCTGCCATGGCCATGGCGGCCCCTGCTTTTTTCCAGCGCCTGCGGGGCGTCACTCAGGGGGAAGGCTTGGACAGCGACCTGCAAGCGGCCCTGGTCGAACAGCTCGGCAATCCTCGCCAACTGGCCACCATCACCACGGGTGGCGAAATTCACCGGGGTCACGCCATAGTCGTTGGCCAGGGTGATGTCGGGCTGGCTCACCGGGGAAACCAGCACCCCGTGCCGTTTCAACAGGGCGAACGACAGCGCCTGGGTTTGCTCCCCCACCAGGTCCAGGACCACATCGACCGCGGGCCGCCATTGAGTGAAATCCTGGCGGCGATAGTCGATGACCTGATCGGCCCCTAGCCCTTTGAGGTAGGCATGGTTGTCCGCCGAAGCGCTGGCGATGACCTCGGCCCCCAGGTACTTGGCGATCTGCACCGCCATGCTGCCCACACCTCCTGCCGCGGCATGGATCAACACCTTCTGCCCGGGCTGCACGCCGGCATGTTCGGTCAGGGCCTGCCAGGCGGTCAGCGCCGTGGCGGGCACGGCGCCGGCCTGCAACGCAGTGAGGGAACGGGGCAGCAACGCCAGCGAGGATTCCCGGGCAACCGCCTTGCCGGCATAGCCGCCCGTGATGTTGATGAAACCGAACACCCGGTCACCGACCTCGAACCGGCTGGCGCCCCGGCCGGTGGCAAGCACCCGCCCGGCCACCTCGACCCCCGGGGTGAAAGGCAGTGGCAGCGGGATGAATGCCTGCATGGCACCGGACAGGATCTTCCAGTCGATAGGGTTGACTCCAGCACCGGCGACATCGATCAGCACTTCACCTTCGCCGGCCACAGGGTCGGCAACTTCTTCCAGGCGCAGGACATCGGGACTGCCGTATTGGTAGGCACGTATGGCTTTCATGGATACCTCGATCAGGCAAGAAAACACAGGGAAACCGCAACCGCCGCGAGGGAACCGACCCCCGCTGGCGGGTGATCAGCGACGGCGGGCGTCGAGGCTGAAACGACCGGCACCGAACGCCACGACCTGCAACAGGCCACCGGCCATGGCCAGGTTCTTGAAGAAGTGGATGAACTGGTTCTGGTCGCCCAGTGCGTTATGGAAGGCCAAGGCAGTGACCACGCTGAACAACGCCAGCAATGCCGCGACAGTGCGGGTCCGCCAGCCAGCGACCAGGGCCAGGCCGCCGCCGATTTCAACGATGACCGCCAGGGCCAGGGCCAGCTGCGGAAATGGCAAGCCGACAGAGCCGATGTAACCGATCATCATCGCCGGTGCCGCCAGCTTCGAGACGCCGGACAGCAGGAAGATCGCGCTGAGCAGCACTCGGCCAGCCAGTGCGGCCACGGCCTGGGGAGTATCGGAGCGGCTTTGTTGGCGAGTGTCGGGCTGAGCAATATGGGCAGAAGCGGACATGAGGTATTTCCTTCAGTTGGGTGCGATCCGAGATGAATCGCCCGGGTGAAGAAAGCTTGCGCCGCCACAGCTTCTCTGAATAGCCGACTAATTTAGATCATTAGGTTCGATAAAATAGGCAAGAATACAACGCTCACTGGACACTGCCTCAACCCCTCCCCGGCTGGAATCGATCACACTGCCGGGGCGTCAACGCCGATAACGCTCAAGGAACCCGAGATGATCTCCGACCCCGGCACCCCGACGCTGGACCAATTGCGCGTATTCCTGACCGTGGTGGAAGTCGGCAGCTTCGTCGGCGCCGCAAGAAAACTGCACCGCGCTACGTCCGTCATCAGCTACTCCATCGCCAACCTGGAAATGCAGCTCGGGGTCTCGCTGTTCGACCGCCAGAGCACGCGCAAGCCGCAACTCACCGAGGCCGGACGCACCGTGCTCGTGGAGGCCAGGACCATCGCCAACGGCGTCCATGGCCTGCGTGCCAAGGTCAGGGGTCTGTTGCAAGGCCTGGAGGCCGAGGTCCACCTGGTGCTCGATGTGATGCTGGCCCCCGAGCGTGTGGTGGACGCCCTCAAGGCCTTTCGCGAAGCCTTTCCCACGGTGGCCCTGCACCTGCACATGGAAGCCCTGGGAGCAGTCACCGAGCGGGTGATCGAGCGCGGCGCAGTCGTCGGCATCAGTGGGCCGATGAACGAAAGCATCGACGGGATCGAAAGAATTGGTGTGGGCAGTGTCGAGCTGATTCCGGTGGCCGCGCCGGATCATCCCCTGGCCGCCAGCGATGCCAACCTGACCGGCGCCGGGCGCGAATTCATCCAGCTGGTGCTGTCGGACCGCTCGACGCTGACCCGGGGCAGGGATTTCGCGGTGCTGAGCAACCGCACCTGGCGGCTGGCGGACCTGGGCGCCAAGCACATGTTGCTGCGTGCCGGCATCGGCTGGGGCAACATGCCGCGGCCCATGGTCGAGGAGGACCTGCGCAGCGGCCGGCTGGTGCGCCTGAATCTTCCGGAATATCAAAGCGGGATCTACCCCTTCGACGCCATCTACCGCAGCGACACGCCGCCGGGCCCGGCGGCGCGATGGCTGATCGAACGGTTCCTGCAACAGGTTTCGACGCCGCCGGCCATCCAGCCCCAGGCATAAGGCCTGGAGCCGGCAACGCGCTGAGCGTGGGACATTGCGCGGCTCGGTAGCGTGTCGTACGGGCCGGCGGTGATTGGCACCGGGCCCTGGCAAGCGGCCGCCTGGCGCACTCAGCCCAGCAACTCGCTGATCCAGCGCACCTGCCGGGCCATGTCCTGCACCTTCTCTTCGGGCACCGCCTGTGCCCGGCTGAAGTTTTCCAGGGTGCGCTGTTTCAGGCGCAGCAGGCGCTGCCATTTGGCCAAGAACGCCGGGCTGCGGGCCTGCAGTTGCAGAGGGCCGAAGTACAGCTCCCGGGGGCTGTAGCTCACCGGCCCTGTGCGCTCGGCGACGATGATTTCGTAGTCGAAACGGTTTTCCCGCAGCACCTCTTCGCACAGGATGCGGTAGCCGTTGTCCATCAGCCACTGGCGCAGGGGCTGCTCGCCCCCGTTGGGCTGCAGGATCAACCGCTCCTGGCCATTGAGGCGCGCCTTGCCGGCTTGCAGCAGGTCGCGGATGGTCTCGCCACCCATGCCGCACAGGCTGATGGCGCTGATGGCGTCGCCCGGTTCGATCGCCGCCAGGCCATCGGCCAGGCGCACGCTGACCTGCTGCTCCAGGCCGTTGTCGCGCACCGTGCGCCGGGCCGCGTGGAACGGCGTCAACGCCACCTCTCCGGCCACCGCCGCGCTGATGCTGCCGCGCAGCAGCAAGGCCACCGGCAGATAGCCGTGATCCGAGCCGATATCGGCCAGGCGTGCGCCGGTTGGTACATGCGCCGCCACGCGCGCCAGGCGCATGGACAATGTCTGCTGATTCAACTGCTGCCCCTTTTCACCACCAAGGTCCGGCACCTTGTGCCGGATCGGGGGGCGATTCTGGCGAGCAATGCCGGGCATTTCAAATTTATGCGACCGGGGCCGGGGATGCGGGTGCCGCAAAGGCCCGCTCCGGACAGGGTCGAAAGCAGCGTCCTCCATGGCGGGTTTCTGAGCGCAGGCAGACCTTCGTTGCTGGCCGCGTGCAACCTGGTCAGTGATAGACTGCGCGCCCATTGGGGAGGTGAAAAAATGCTGTGTCCGGAATGTGAACAAGGCGAAGTAACCCAGGTTCAAGTGCGGGCAACGCAGGAAATCCTGCACCTTTGCCAGGAGTGCGAGTTGCTCTGGCTCAGCGCCGAAGTCATTGGCACCGAGCCTTTCAACAGCTTCACGTCCTACATGGAGGAACTGGGTTTACCACCGCTCTGGAGCTCGCTGTATGTGCTTGAACCCGAAAAGATCTCCAGCCCTCAGGCACGGAAATATCTGCGCTCGGTCGGCTCGATCTAGATTGGTCGAGCCACAACGACGATAGCCTCCCCCACACTCAGAAGCGCAAGAGATGAACTACCAACTCTGGATGGAGCCGGATGACTGCCAGACCTTCTGTCTGAGCGGCCCACAGGGAAACACCGCACGCAAACTGCTTCACCCCGACGCCCGGCTTGTGTGGGAAGTGGAAGCCCCCAGCCACTTCGAAGCAATGACCCGGTACTACGCGTACATGCAGTGGGGCGAATACAAGAGCGACCTTCCCGAACAGGAGCCCATGCCTTGAACTCCGCCCAGCAGGTGGGCATAGCCCCCGAGTTCATCATTCTGCAAACCGACCATTGGGTGCTCAATCATCACCTGTCGTCCGCCCTGCCCGGCTACCTGATGCTGGGCTCGCGATCCCGGGTCAATTCACTGGCCGAGCTGCCCGAGAGCGCCCTGACGGAGTTGGGCGGCCTGCTCGCCAGGGTGCAGAAAAACCTGGAGCTGCAGCTCAAACCCAAGTGGCTGTACATCAGCCGGTTCGGCCATGCCCCCGGCTACCCCATCCATTTCCACTTTATTCCGGTGTACCCCTGGGTCGAGGAGCTGTTCTGGAGCGATCAGCGCTACCGGCTGCTTGAAACTTTCGCCCATGAGGAAAACGCCCTGTCATTGACTGACGGGGCGGAACTGACCCTGTTCATCTGGCGCGAATTCGGCGAAAACCCGCAACCGCCGGCCATTCAAGGGCCCTCCATCGAACAGGTCATCAAAGGCTTGCGCAGCTCCTTCAACTAGCAATGGCCCGTGGCGCTGCGCGCTGTTCTCCGCGCCCCAAGGCAAGCCCCCTTACCTGGCGGTTTTCTTCAGGGAAACCGGGATGCCCCACACCAGGTCTTCCATGCCGGTGTCCCCTTGCAGGCGGGTTTTCATCGGTTCGATACGCGCCAGCACCCGGCGGCCTGTGTCGTTGACATTCGCCAGCTCCTTGTCGCTGAACTTCTTGACCAGTTCCACGGGGGCCGGCCTCACGTAGACCTGGATATCCCGCAGTGCGCATTTGATGTTCTGCGGGTCGATAGCCTTGCAAGTCTTCTTGTCGTAGCTCACGGCCGGGGTTTTCAGGTGGAAGCGGTCGCTGAGCAGTATCTGGCCGGGCTGGATACTGAAGGCCAGGGGCGCGTAGGCGTCGGGGATCTGTGCCTTCAACTTGACGGACTGGACATCACGGATCTTGGTGCCTTCGGTCCAACCGCCTTCCGACACCTGCCGGCGCGTGTTGTATTGCTGCTCTTGCCAGGCCACGCACTGGCCGGAGGCGACATGCACGGTACTGCAGACATTCTGGGTGTGGGTGGTATCCGCGTAGGAAGCGTCGCGCCAGTATTGTTCCTTGACGAACTGGCGATACAGCACCGCAGACATGTCCACCGAACCACGGGCACTGCTGGTCGGCTGGCCCTTCGCAGCGCCTACCTGGGCCAGGCTGCTGTCGATCCTGTAATCAATGCCGCCGGACATCAGGTAGGTTCCCGGCGGGACGATGTGCACTTCAAGGAAGTCCCAGAGAAATACGGTTTCCTTGATTTTCTCCAGGTCGTTATTGGCGAAGGACTGCATGTAGCCCTGGCTCGGCTGGTCCTTGTTGCTGAAGATCACGCGATGGGAATAGCTGGAGAGGTCGGTCACGCTCTTGTTGGGCATGAGCGCCGGCACCAGCACCACGGACATACCGTCCCGGGTCGCGCCATCGATGACCTCCAGGAGCTGGTTGGTCGGGTTCTGCGTGGCGCTGCCATTGAGGTCGGAACTGCCCAGCGGGGCACAGGCGCTCAAGAGCGTGACTGAAACCAGAACAGCCAGGGGGCGGAGGCGCTTTACCAGGGTCTTCATTGGATATCCTTATCTGTAACGCAGCGAGGGCCAGATCCCTTTGGCAATACCGCTCAGATCAGGGGCGAGTGCCGGCCAATGGGGGCGAAAGCGGCCTACTTTACTGCGTCGACCCGCCGCAGTAAAAGGCCGGCGCGGCAAGGCCGCACCTTGCTGCCTGGTCCGGAGAGGGCCGCCCGCATCCTAGAACTTCGCCTGCATCCCCACCCGCAGCGTGCGCCCCGGTGCCGGCATGAAGCTCTGCGCCAGCGGGTCCAGGTAGTAGCGGTCGGTGAGGTTCTGCAGCGACACGTTGAGGCTGGCGTCTTCCTTCAGTTTGTAGTTGAGGAACAGATCGAACAACGCCACTTCGCGGTAATTCAGTTGCGGCGTGGTGGCGCCGGTCTGCCAGGGCTTGTCGGCGGTAACCGTGGGGCCGGAGGTGTAGGTGATGCGCGTGCCGAGGGTCAGGCTCTGGTCGAAGAAGCGCAGGCCAGTGGTCAGGTTGCCGGCAAAGCGTGGCGGGTTCTGGGTGTTGGTGTAGGAGCCCATGAAGCTGCCCGGGGTGCAGTCCGGAGTGTCGGCGGTTTTCTGGTAGGGGTTGCTGGTGGCGCGCAGGGTGGCCGCGAAAGCCGCGTCGCAGGTTTCGGTCTTCAGGTAGTAGGTGGACGACAGGTCGGCAAACACCCGCCCGGCATCGTAGCGGGTCTGCAGTTCCAGGCCGCTGGTTTTGTAGCTGTCGGTGTTGCTGAAGCGCATCAGGCCCCACAGGCCCGGGCTCGGGTCGTAGTAGCGGGTGATGTAGTTCTTGATGGTGTTGTTGAAGTAGGCCAGCTTGAACGCCGCCGAGTCGTCATCCACCAGCAGGCCCTTTTGCAGGGTGCTGGCGCCGATCTCCCAGTTGCTCGAACGCTCGGGCTTGAGGCCCTTGCCGGGCATCGTCTGCTGCACGCCCTGGCTGGTTTCGAACAGCGACGGCATGCGAAAGCCCTGGGTGTACGAGGCATACACGAAGGTGTCCGGCAGCACTTCGATATTGATACCGAAGGCCGGGGCAAAGGCGCCACCGCTGTTGCTGTTCTTGCCGGAGTAGTTGTAGCCGGTGACCACTTCGCCGACCTGGGACGGATAGACCGTGGAGTCGGTGGCGCCAAAGTCGTTGTAGCGCACGCCCTCGAAGGGGAAGTTGGTGTTCTGGAAGACGATGCCGTTGTTCAGGCGCGGGTCGGTGGCGTCGGTGTACTGGCCGTTCTGGTCGGGGAACCACATCATGTTGCCGGAATTGTCGCCGTTGGAAACCCGCAGGTAGCGCAGGTCACGTTCCTCGCGACGCGCCGTGGCCGTGGGCACGTGATCCTTGCTGCGATAGTGGGTGTAGCGCCCGCCGCCCCACAGGGTGAGGCTGTCCACCGGCTTGTACTCCAGCTTGCCGTTGAAACTGAACTCCTGCCGCGAACCTTCGCGCAGCATGCGGTTGGCGTTGATATCGTCCTGGGTGGTGGCCACGCTTTTCTGCGGGCGCAGTTCCTCCAGCTGGAACGAGCTGCCCAGGTCCAGCTTCAAGTCGCCGTAGCCGGTCTCGAAACGCGAGGTATTGGCCAGGCCACCGCCCACCCGGCGATCGGCCTGGCGGCTCCAGTTGCGGTCCGAACGGTAGGCCTGGGATGCCGGCGCCGAGACGGCGGTCAACTGGCTGGTCTGCGCATCGGTCATCCACAGGTCGGCGCTCAGGTCCACCAGCGGGTTGCCTGCAGGCAGGTAGTTGTAGCGCGCGGTGTAGGTGTCGATCTGGGTGTGGCCCAGGGGGTACTGGTAGATGCCGCCAGTACCGAAACGGAAGATGTCCGAGGGCATGATCTCGCCGATGCGTCCGTCGTAGCGCCGGTAGCCCAGGTCGAAGGTGTGGCCGTCCGCCGGGCGCAGGGTGGTCTTGAGCAGCCAGGATTCGGTCTTCGACGAGGAGTTCAGCACCTCTTCCCCGGCGTTGTAGGTGGTGGCGACGCTGGTCTCTTCATCGCCGTAACGGTCATAGGTGCGGTAGCGATCCTGGCCCTTCTTGCCGGCGAAATAGTTGCCCTGATTGCGATGGGCGTAGGCCGCCACCACATCGAAGAATTCATGGGAATAGGCGAACGCGGCACTGCCGGCCTCGGCCTCCGAGCCGAACAGCCCGCCGCGGCTCTGATGCGGCTCGGAGTACAGGTCCTGGGTCTTGGAGTGCGGATCGCGGGAGGCCGGGGCCACACCGTTGTTCCAGACATCACCCTTGAGGCGCAGGCCGATATTCTGACCGTCCTTGAGGATGTCGCCGACCCCGAGGGTGCGCATCTTCACCGTGCCGCCTATGGCACTGGAGGTCAGGCTCGGGCCCTTGTCGATGGCGATGTCGCTGATCATGTCCGGGTCGATGTAGCTGCGTTGCTGGGTCCCGGCATAACCGCGATAGACATCCAGCGCCTGCTGCGAACCGTCCACCGTCACCGCCACCCGGCTCTGGCCCTGGATGCCGCGGATGTTCACATCCAGGCCGCCGCCATTGCGGCTGTCACCGACCTGGACCCCGGGCTGGCCCTTGAGCATGTCGCCCACCGACACCACGCCAAAGCGCTGCATGTCGTCAGCAGAGATGTACACCGATGAACGCGGTGCCCGGTACACCTCTTCCTCGTCAGGATTTTCGCCCTTGACCTTCTGGGTCGGCAGCGACACCGCATCAAGGCGCAGGCGCAAGGCATAGCCGCCGTCGGCCTGGCGCACGTAGCCCAGGCCGGTGCCCGCCAGCAGCTGGTTCAAGCCCGCCTCGGTATTGAAATCCCCTTGCAGGCCCTGGCTGGTCTTGCCTGCGGTGAGCAGCGCACTGCCGGCCATGCTGATGCCCGCCTCGGCGCCAAAGCGCGACAGCACCTGGTCCAGGGGACCGGCGCCGATGCTGTAGTGGCGCTCGCCGGCAGCCAACACCACTTCACTACAGAGCGGCTGCAAACCGAGCAACAGCAGGCCGAAGGTATGGGTACGCAAGACACGAGCAGGGAAAATCATGCAGGGCTCCTAGGGATCGAAACCCACCTGTGCCGGTGGGTAATACCTGAAGGCCAAGCCAGATCGAAAAAACTATCGCGCCGGTGAAAAAAAAGTTTCAGGCCGGCACCACGGTCACCCAGTAACGGGTTCTTCGCTCGATGCGCACCGGCAAGGTATTGGCTACCAGGGCCAGGGCGGCATCGGTGTCGTCCAACTGGAAACTGCCGGTTACGCGCAGGCCCGCCACGGCTTCGCTGCAACGCAAGAAGCCCGGGCGATAGCGCGACAGCTCTGCCAGCAACTGATCCAGGCGCATGCGCTCGGCGGGCAGGATGCCGCGCATCCAGGCCTGGGCCAGAAACGTATCGATGGGGCTTGGCCGCCCTGCTCCCCGGCCATCGACTCGGGTTTGCCAGCCGGCCTGCAACGCCAGCGGTGCTGGGTGCTGCCGTGCGCTCACCTGCACCAGCCCGCGCAACACCGTCACCTGGGTGCCCAGGCGATCGTGACGCACCAGCAGGTTGGCACCACGGCTATAGAGCACCGCATCCGGGGTCGACAGTTGCAGGGATGCAGAGCCCGCCGGGGTGTCCAGAGCCAGTTCGCCCTCGATCAATTGCAGGCTGCGCTGCCGGGCGCTCAGGTCCAGGTTCACCGCACTGGCGGTGTTCAGCCATAGCGAGCCACCGTCGGCCAGGGCCCAATGGCGTCGCTCGCCGACGCCAGTGCGATAACTGGCCAGGGCTGAGCGCACCAGGGTGGAATCCGGCCCCTGCCAGGACATGCCCCCCAACAGCCCCAGGGCCAGCAGGCACTTGAGCACCTGTCGCCGTCGCTGCGGATCGGCGCCCGCCGCTTGCAATGCCCGGCGCGCCGTGGCATCGGCCAACAGATTGGCCCCTGGCTGCAACATCAGCGGCAGGCTGCTGACCCGCTGCCACGCGTATTCATGCTCGACGCTGGCTTGCCGCCACTGCTGCAGGGCCTGATGGTCCGCGGCGCTCATCAGCCCGGACTGCATCCGCACCAGCCAGTCGATGGCGTTGTCCCGCACTCGGGGATCGACCGCAGCGCCACTCATTCAAAACGGCTCGCGTAACAGACACTGAAGGCCTTGCCCATGGCCCGCTGCACCTGGGCCACGGTCAAGCCCAACTGCGCAGCGATCTGCGGATAGGTCAGGCCATCGAGCTGGGACAGAAAGAAAATCTGCCGCACCCGCGACGACAACCCCACCAGCAGCGAATCCAGCTGCAACAGGGTCTCGATCATCAGATGCCGCTCCTCCGGCGAAGGCTCCTCCCCCACCGGCCGCGCCGCCAGGGCTTCCAGATAAGCCCGTTCGATCGCCTGGCGGCGCCAGCGATTGATCAGCAGGCCGTTGGCAATGGTGGCCAGGAACGCCATGGGCTGGCGCAACTCACGCACATCCTCCTGGGAGCGCAGCACCCGGATAAAGGTGTCATGGGCCAGGTCCTCGGCATCGGCACTGTGCCCCAGGCGCCGGTGCAGCCAGCCCCGCAGCCAGCCGTGATGGTTCGCATACAACTGGGCGACGGGCGAAGAGAGGCTGTGGTTGTGCATGGCAGATTCGCATTAATGATAATGCTTCTCATTTTATGGTTTTGCGATGCACCTTGTACAGGGTGGGAAGCGGGCGATTGCCGCAAGGGAATGGGCCCGCCCTCCCACATCCGGCTGCCGGGGACGGGCGCCAAGCGAGCATTTCAGAGCTTTTGCGGGTGCGCCCGGCACTTCTCGCAGGCACATCCCGCCCGCTCTTCGTGTCGCAGAATCAGGAAGTCTGCCGGTCGATGTCGCGCCGAAGCACCACCGCCGTGGTGATGTCCTCGACGGACTCATGACTGGCTACGGCATCCCGGACTCGGTTCAGGTCATCAATGGTGCGGGATTCGATCTCGATCACCAGATCGAGCTGGCCACTGACCGAAGAGATGCGTCGCACCTGGGAGTGCTGGGCCAGCATGTCCAGCAGGCTGATGGCCGGCGTGCGTTTCAGGCACACCAGAAACATGGCGCGAATCACGTTGGCGTCGATTTCGCCAATATCCGCCCGGTAGCCCCTGATCACGCCATTGCGCTCAAGGTTGAGGACACGCTCGCTGGTGGCGCTTCTGGACAGTCCGATTCTCGCGGCCAGGGCCTTCAGGGCAATCCGCGCTTCTTTAGACAGAATGTCCAGTATTTCGCGATCTTTCACGTCCAGGTCGCGCATCAAGACTCCTCACTTTGACTACCGAATTTGTGCCGGTCGATTCCGACAATATGCAGGCCAACACCGACCGCATACCTACTGCCGTCAAGGATTTCGCATGCCAAGCTAACTGAAAACAATAACTTGGAAAACCATTACCATGACCAACCTTTCCCATCCCGCCCCGCAGTTCTCGCCCCGCGATGCCGAACAACTGGCCGAGCAGCTTTTCAATGTCGTCGCCACGGCCTCGCCCCTGGATGGCGAGCGCGACTGCAACTACCGGTTGAACACTGCAAGCGATGCGGGGTGGATTCTGAAGGTGGTCAATTCGAGTGAACCGCGAACTGAAAGCGAGCTGCAGACGGCCATCCTCAGCCACCTCGCCAGCTACAACCCCGAGCTTGCCGTGCCGCAGCTGAAGAAGAGCCTTGCCGGTGGCTTCCTCGCCTCGGCCGTGGCGCCCTCCGGTGAAACCCATGCGGTGCGCCTGGTGAGCTGGCTGCACGGCACTCCCCTGGCCGAGGTCAAGCGCACCTTCGCCCTCATGCGCAGCCTGGGCCAATCGTTCGCCGACATGGATCGTGCGTTGCAGGGCTTCATGCATCCCGGTGCGGTGCGCGACCTGGACTGGGACCTGCGGCACGCCGCGCGCTCCAGATCGCGCCTGCATTTCGTCAAGGACCCTGGCCGACGAGCCATTCTGGAGCGCTTCATTACCGCGTTCGAAAACACCGTGCAACCCAGGCTTGCGCGGTTGCGCACGCAGGTCATTCACAATGACGGCAATGACTGGAACATCCTCGTCGACCCGCAGACTCATCAGCAGGTCTCGGGCATCATCGACTTTGGCGATGCCGTGCATACGGTGCTGATTGCCGAAGTCGCCATCACCTGCGCCTACTCCATTCTCGACATGGAGGACCCCATCGGCGCGGCCGCCGCCCTCACCGCCGGCTTCCACGAGCGCTACCCGCTGCAGCCGCAAGAACTGGACGTGCTGTTCAACCTGATCGCCATGCGCCTGGTCATCAGCGTCACCTTGTCGGCCTCGCGCCACGAGCAGACCCAGGACAATCCTTACCTGGCCATCAGCGAAGCCCCGGCCTGGCGCCTGCTGGAAAAAATGGACCGCATGAACCCGCGCCTGGCGACGGCGATCCTGCGCAAGGCCTGCGGCTATGACGCGATAGAAGGTGCCGGGGCGGTTCGCCGCTGGGTGGATGAAAACCGCCACGCCTTCGCGGACATCGTGCATCCGGCGGCGGCGACCCTGAACAAGGCCATTGTGCCGTTCGCCGATGCCGCCCATGTGCTGACGGTCGCCTCCGCCGAGCAGCGTCCGGCAGAGGCGGCGAAATGGTGGAACGATTTTGCGGCTGAACATCAAGTGCCACTGGGCATCGGCCCCTGGGGCGAAGAACGGACCATCTACACCGATGCGGCATTTGAATCGCGCTTCATTGCAGGGCAACGTCGGATCATTCACCTGGGCGTCGACTTGATCATGCCGGCCGGAACGCCGCTGTACACACCGCTTGCCGGCGTAGTGCGCAGCGTCGAGGTCGAGCGTGAACCGCTGGGCTATGGCGGCTTGATCATGCTTGAGCATTCGCCTGAGGGCTGCCCGCCGTTCCTGACCCTGTGGGGGCACATGGCCCACGAAGCGCTGACCCGCCTCAAGCCCGGGGACCGTCTTGAGGCGGGCGCCCTGGTGGGCCACATGGGCGCAGACACGGAAAACGGCGGCTGGCTGCCCCATGTGCATTTCCAGATGTCCACCGACACCCAGTTGCAAGCGAGCGAGTTCATCGGCGTCGGTGAGCGCGCCTACCTTGAGGTGTGGGCCGACCTGTTCCCGGATGCATCGACCCTGGCCGGAATCCCTGCGGAAACCTACAGCCAGGAAGGCAGAAGCAAAGCAGAGATCGTGGCCAAGCGTAAACAACTGCTGCTGCCCAACTTGTCGATTTCCTACTCGGACCCGATCAAGTTCGTACGCGGTGATGGGGTCTGGTTGATAGACAACTTTGGCCGGGCCTACCTGGACTGCTTCAACAACGTCTGCCACCTGGGCCACTCCCATCCCGACGTGGTGCAGGCCCTGGCGCGCCAGGCTTCACGCCTGAACACCAACACCCGCTACCTTCACGACAGCATCGTGGAGTACGCCGAGCGGCTCACCGCGACTTTGCCCGAAGGCCTGGCGGTGGCCTCCTTCGGCTGTTCAGGCAGCGAAGCCAATAGCCTGATGCTGCGCATGGCGCGCAATCACACCGGGCGCAACGATGCCATCGTGCTGGACTGGGCCTACCACGGCACCACCCAGGAGCTGATCGACCTCAGCCCCTACAAGTACAAGCGCAAGGCCGGCAAAGGCCGTGCAGAACACGTATTCGAGGCGGCGGTGCCGGATGCCTACCGCGCTGCGGATCACTGGCCGGTCGAGGAGCTGGGCAAGCGTTTCGCGCAAAGTGTCGCCGAGCAGATCGATAGCATGCGCAAGCAGGGCCGGGCCCCGGCGTTCTTTCTCGCGGAGTCCATTCCCAGCGTCGCCGGGCAACTGTTTTTCCCGGAAAACTACTTGCAGGAAGTCTATGCAATGGTGCGTGCCGAGGGCGGCCTGTGCCTGGCCGATGAAGTCCAGGTCGGCTTTGGTCGAGTGGGCAGCCACTGGTGGGCCTTTGAAACCCAGGGCGTGGTGCCCGATGCGGTGTCCATGGGCAAACCCATTGGCAACGGGCACCCGATGTCGGCAGTGGTGACCACCCGCGAAATCGCCGACAGCTTCAACAATGGCATGGAGTACTTCAACACCTTCGCCGGCAACCCGGTTTCCTGTGCCGTGGGGCTCAGCGTTCTCGATGTGATTGAACGCGACAACCTGAAACTCAACGCACTGACGGTGGGCAACTATTTGCTCGATGGCTTTCGCACGCTGCAGCAGCGCTACGATGCCATTGGCGACGTACGCGGCCTGGGGCTGTTCCTCGGGATTGAACTGGTCACCGATCGCAAGAGCAAGGCTCCCGCTACGCAACTGGCCAGAAAGGTCGCCGATGGTGCCCGGGAGCGCGGGATTCTGATCGGCACCGAAGGCCCCTACGACAACGTACTGAAAATGCGCCCCTCGATGATTTTCAGCCAGAAGAACGCCGACTTCCTGCTTGAGGTCCTGGACGAAAGCTTCAAGGCGGCACTGCGCTAGAGCATCAGGATCGAGGCCACAGTGCCCCAAACCGGGCTGGCCGACATAGTGTCGGCCAACTCCGGCAATGTGTCCGGCACGCGGACACCTTGCCGGGTGCTTTGCGCAATGACCTGTGCAAAGCTTTTCCCGAGCCAGGGTGAAGAGCCCACAACAAAAAATAATAATTCTTCAAAGGTGCCATCCCATGCTAACCAGAACGCTCAAGGGTCTGCTTGCCGCATCCACCGTCGCCGCCGCGGCGCTCCTCTGCCCCGCAGCCGCTCAGGCTGATGACTTGCAATCGATCCGGGAATCCAGAGAAATCCGCATCGCCATGAGCGGGCAATACTCGCCCTTCAGCTTTGCCAACGAGCAGAACCAGATCGTCGGCTTCGACGCCTCCATCAGCGAAGCCCTGGCCCAGCGGCTTGGGGTGAAGGTCAGCATTGTCACCACGCCCTTCGACGGGATCATTGCCGGGCTCCTGGCCAAGAAATACGACGCCATCATCGCCTCCATGACCATCACCCCTGAACGCCTGAGGGCCGTGGATTTCGTCGGCCCCTACTACCACGCCGGCCGCACCATCGTGGTGAAGGAAGACTCGCCGATCAACAGCCTGGCTGACCTGAAGGATGTGACGGTGGGCGTCACCCTCGGCGATGCCCACGACAAATGGGCCAGGGCGCGCGGCAACCTGAAGGTCAAGACCTACAAAGGGCTTCCCGAGATGCTGGTCGACCTGGAAGCCGGGCGCCTCGACGCGCTGGTGATGGACAGCGTTCCGGTACTGGTGGCCGTCAAGGAAACCGGGCAGA
The DNA here is from genome assembly GCF_032424515.1 of Pseudomonas sp. JV245A. Classification (NCBI taxonomy): domain Bacteria; kingdom Pseudomonadati; phylum Pseudomonadota; class Gammaproteobacteria; order Pseudomonadales; family Pseudomonadaceae; genus Pseudomonas; species Pseudomonas sp. JV245A. The sequence goes on along the minus strand of NZ_VYKE01000008.1, from coordinate 22,531 downwards.
AAGTGCGCATCATCACGCCACCCGACAGTGACGGTGGGGTTGAAGGCATGGGCATTGCGCTGCGCAAGAACAACCCCGAGCTCAAGGCGGCGATGCAGCAGGCACTGAACGACATGCTCGCCGATGGCAGCTACGAAAAGATCTCGATGAAGTGGATCGGCAAGGACATTCGCTGACTCCTCTTCAGCCTGGCTCGACCTGGGGTCGGGCCAGTCAACCTGACCTTTTCGAGCCTGCCCATGGATCTGACACTCATACAGCGCACCCTGCCGTTTTTTCTGGAGGCGGCCTGGGTCACGGTGCACGTTTCGCTACTGGCACTGCTGCTGGGCCTGCTGGTCGCCATCGTGCTGGTGGCGGCCCGGCTGTCCGGCTTTTTCCTGCTTCGCTGCCTGGCCAGGGTCTACATCAGCGTTTTTCGCGGCACGCCCTGCCTGGTCCAACTCTTCCTCCTCTACTTTGGCGGCCCGCAGATCGGCCTTGAGCTGGAGCCGTTTTCCGCTGGCGTCATCGGCCTGGGCCTGAACATCGCGGCCTACATGGCCGAATCCATTCGCGGCGCCATCAGCAACGTCGATCCCGGCCAGGTCGAAGCGGCCCGCTCAATCGGTTTCGGCAAGGGCCAGACCCTGTGGCTGATCACCCTGCCGCAAACCGCCAAGCTGATGATCAGGCCACTGGGGGTCAATGCGGTCGCGCTGATCAAGGGCTCGGCCCTGGTGTCGACCATCTCGGTGGTGGAACTCTCCTATACAGCGCAGCGCTTTATCAGCTCCACCTACAAGCCATTCGAGATCTTCATGGTGTCGGCCATTTTGTATATCGCCATGGTCTACACGGTCAGATTGCTGGTTGACCACCTCGACAAACGCTTCGCGGCAAAGTGAGACGCGTCAATGCAAAGCCTCGATCTCAGTATCCTCACCCCCTATTCCGAGCTGCTGGCAACCGGACTCTGGTGGACCATCGTCTTGTTTCTCTGCTCCAGCGTATTGAGCCTGATGGCGGGCATAGCCTTCGCCCTTATCGTGCTCTACACCCCCAAACTGGTATCCCTTCCCATACGCTTCATGACCTGGCTGCTGATGGGCACGCCCCTGCTGCTTCAGCTGTACCTGATCTATTACGGCCTGGTGCAAGTGGGGATCGATATCCCGGCATTGATGGCTGGCATCATCGGCCTGAGCCTGCACTTCGCCGTCTACAACGCCGACGTCATTCGTGCCGGGGTCCTGTCGGTCGATCCGGGGCAGATTGAAGGCGCGCGCTCCATTGGCCTGAGCCGCAGCCAGGCTCAGCGCTACGTGATTGTGCCGCAAGCCCTGCGCAGTACCCTGGCGCCCCTGGGCAACAACCTGATCGTGCTCCTGAAGGACACCTCCCTGGTGTCGATCATCGGCATTGCCGAACTGGTCTACAGCGCCCAGCGCGCCGTGAGCGAGACCTACAGCCCGTTCGAGTTCTATCTGGCCGTCGCGGTGATTTATTACGCGGTCAATCTTGTCCTGGAAGCCGGCCTGCACCTTCTTGAAACCAAGGTAGAGATGTCACGATGACCACAGAAAAGCTCATGGTTGAAGTCAAGGGTGCGCGCAAGGCTTATGGCGCGCTTGAAGTGCTCAAAGGCATCGATCTGTCTGTCTCGCGCGGGCAGATCATCGCCATCATCGGCCCCAGTGGTTCGGGTAAAAGCACCCTGCTGCGCTCGATCAATCACCTGGAAGTGCTGAACGAGGGGGAGATCTGGCTGGAAGGCGAACACGTCAACCGCCCCTTGAAAGGTCGAGCCTTTGAACAGCACATCAATAGCGTGCGCCAGCAGATGGGCATGGTGTTCCAGCACTTCAACCTGTTCCCGCACCTGACCGTGCATGAAAACATCGCCCTCGGCCCGATCAAGCTCAAAGGGCTGACCAGGCCAGCCGCTCGCGAGCTGGCCATGGAGTACCTGTCGAAGGTCGGCCTGGCCAACAAGTTCGACGAGTACCCTTCTCGCCTGTCCGGCGGGCAGAAACAGCGCGTGGCCATTGCCAGGGCCCTGGCGATGCGCCCCAAGGTCATGCTGTTCGATGAAGCCACCTCGGCGCTGGACCCCGAGCTGGTGGAAGAGGTCAACCAGGTCATGAAGCAACTCGCCGCCGAACACATGACCATGTTGATCGTCACCCATGAAATGCGCTTTGCCGGCGAAGTGGCGGACCGGATCATCTTCATGGACGGTGGCGTGGTGGTCGAAGAAGGCGCGCCACAAGAAATCCTGCAAAACCCGACTCACGAACGAACTCGGTCGTTCTTGAAAAAGCATTTGCATGCCTGAGGCACAGAGTCAAAGGGGGATGTCGGGGGCCGTTGTAGATGACATGCTCTCGCGCCATCTCGAATTTGCGCATGACCCGGCGCAAGCGAGACGCCTTGCCGCCAATGGAGACACCGCAAACAAAAGCCCTGATATGGCGACAACTGGCCGCCAAAAATAGCTGAGCGCTCAGCTGGAAGCGTCGTTCAACCGCTGCAGCGCTAGTTGCTCGGCAGCACTGGCTTCGAGCTTTGCACGCTCTTCATCCAGATACCGATAAATGCTTTGGAAGTTGGCGATTTTCTGTTTGATTTCTGCCATCTTTTTTTCAATGAGCTTGGCGCCCTCGGCGCAGTCGATCAGCTTGTTGCGCTGCGCATCGAGAATCTCGCCTATTTCCCCCAGGGAAAACCCCATGCTTTGCGCGCGCTGGATGAAGTCAAGATCCTGCAGAGTTTGTGCGTTGTAAACACGATAGTTGTTCGTTCGCCGCTGCGATGAGATCAGGCCGATTTGCTCGTAGTAACGCAGCGTATGACGGCTGGCGCCGCTGCGGGCCTCGATTTCACCAATTTTCATGAAAACACCACTTGACCATAGAGTTGGGTCGATAGTTTACGCTTGGTTTCTCACCTTCAACAAGGAACAGGGAAATGAGCGTGGAGTGCTTTGTCACCGGGGGTACCGGCTTCATCGGTCAACATTTGCTGGCACACCTGAGTGCAAAAGGTCACACCGTTCGGGTGCTGATGCGTCGCCCGGAGCGACTCGCGGCACTGCGGGAGCAAGTCGACCATTTGGGCGGCTGCGCCTCCCGGGTATTGGCCGTGGCCGGCGATCTGGAACGGGATCAGCTCGGGCTGAGTCCTGCCGACCGAGAAGCGTTGAGGCACGCCAGAGTCGTCTTCCACCTGGGTGCCCACTTCGCCTGGGGGCTTACCTTGGAACAGTCTCGTGCGGTGAACGTGGAAGGAGCCAAGCGCGTGGCGCTGCTGGCGGCTGAGCAAAACAGCCGGTTGGTGATGATCGGCGGCTACATGCTGCAAAACCATGAACACCTGCGACGCATCGGCATCGATCCTCACCATCCGCAGCGGACCGATTGGCCTGCGCTTTACCGGCATGTCGGTGGTTACGAGGCGAGCAAGCTGGAAGCGCATTTTGTGACCCTGGAGACCATGTCCGCCAAGGGCGGAGAGCTGACCGTTGTCCACCCCGCGACAGTGTGTGGCCACAGCCGCACGGGGCATATCCTCGACGGCCAGCCGCTGGTGGCGCTGATACGCAACCTGGTGCAGGGAAAGCTCACGGCCGTGCCCGGTACCGCCAGGCACTGGCTGCCACTGGTCACCGTGGACTACCTGGTGGAGCTGATGACGGCGAGTGCTTTTGATCCGGCCATGGCGGGCCAGGAACTGCTGGCGCTGGATGCGCAAACGCCCAACTTGCGAGAAATGTTGGTGCAGGTGGCACAACCTTTGGGCTTGAAGTCTCCCAAGCATCACGTTTCGCTCCGACTGCTGAAGTGGCTACTGAGCATTCCTCCCGTCGCGCGATTCATGAATACCCAACCCGAAGCCTTGGACTTCATCCAGACCACTCGTTTTGATACCGCGGCCGTCGAGCAATTTGCTAGCAGGCATGGCATAGCCAAACCGGATATACGTCAGTCGTTGCAGCACACTGCAACCTTCGTCAACGCTCATTGCATGGCCAAGGGTCAGGCCGGCTGACCTCTCCCTTCAAGGTCGGCAGTGTCCTGCCGGACGAACTCACTTACCCCCCCATCACCACCGGGAGTGCCGGGAGTTTCGTCCACTCAAACTGTGCGCCGCCGATGTAGAGCGGCATTCTATCGAACAACCATTCAGCGACAGGGATCGTCATCGATGCCATCCACTTTCAGCAAAGGCGTCATATTTGCACTGTGCGCTGCGGCACTGAACGCAACGATCGGTGTACTCAGCAAAGTCCTCATGAATAATGATTTCACCGCGAGCAGTGTCGCTGTCATCAAGACCCTACTGGGTTGCGTGCTGCTATCAATCTTGCTGTTTTTCCTCAAGCGCCCGGAGAAATCGAGCCAATGGATCCAGGCAGCTATCTGCGCATTTCTTGGCATCTTTGTGCTGTTCCACTTCGAAACCTCCGCCTATCGACACTACGCGGCAGCAGGTGTGGTGGTGGTCCTGATGGCCAGCGCTTCCATTTCCTCGATCATTCTGGGGCGCATTTTCCTCAAGGATCCCATCACCGCGAACGCCACCGTTGGCGCCGCACTGGCCATCGCCGGGATCTCAGTGATCTTCGGCGGCGACCTGCAGCAGGGTTTTACCCTGCAAGGTGCGGCGCTTGCCGCCATGGCCGGCTGCGGCTATGGGGCCTTTTCGGTTGCCATGAAGCGCATGGGGGTGTCGGGAGGACTGCATTTCACTCGCCAATTGTTGTTCTTCGGCGGCCTGTACCTGCTGCTGCCAGCGGCAGCCGATGGATTCACAATGGGCGAGCTGTCGCCGCTGGCGATCGCCGCCCTGCTGGCGCTGGCCACGCTGCCGACAATCCTGGGCTTCTTCTGCACTACCAAGGCCATCGAATATCTCAAGCCATCCCAAGTGCAAGCCCTGGAGCTGACCGAGCCGCTGTTCGCCGCGCTGCTGGCGTTTGTGGCGCTCAATGAAGTTCCCCGTGAAAGCCTGTATGCAGGAGCGGCACTGATCATCCTCGGCCTGTGTTTCTCCAATGAACTGATTCGCTTGGGCAGCAAAGCATCAGTCGCGTCGGCCGAATGAGCTGCTCTGGGTCTCTGATTACTCTGGCGATCGGTGTTTTGTTAAGTGTTTCAAGCCACTGGCCGCGTCACAAGGCCTTTGAAAAAGTGCAGGTCAGCGCGGTCACCATCGGCACCGGGCTCAAAGCGTCTTGTGCTGACAGTCAGCACAAGACGCCACACAGCAGCCGGAAGTGGACAACGACCGGCTGCGACACTACCGTCTCCACTCTCAACCCGCCCCCCCTACCCAAAAAAACGCCCAAGGGATGGAGATGAAATTCTTGCCCCGCCACGCAGGCACGCGCCGGCCCTGGTACGTAACGTTGCTCTGGATAGCGCTGCTGTTGTGGCTGGCCACTCATTGGGACTTCGCGTTGCCAAGGGTGAATGTCCACTACTCGCCCTCAGGCCAGGACGCGCTCAGGTACATCTGGAATGTCCAGGATCGGATTGATAAAGGAGGAATGCTTCCCGGAGGCGGCGCAACCGATCATGGCGCACTGTTCCCGGACGAGGAGTTCTTTATGGAGTTTTCGTGGTGGAGCAAAATCACCAGGCGTAATCATTGCATCAGCATCAGCCCGCAATGGCCCACTACCGATATCTACCTGAACGCCGACGGCGACATCGACCAAGGTCAGACAAGTGCAACGAATATCAGCCGGTTGGCAGCCTGTCGGTGGGATCGAGCCAAGCCTTAGATTGATATCACTGGCGCCTCAATCAGTCGTTCTTGAATCCCGGCAGTCCCTGGGCTTTGCGCCACTGCTTCACTGTCTCAGTAACACCCTCGGCGGAATGATCCGCACCGGGCTCAGGGTGGAAAATCAGGTCGTAGCCATCTGGATGGCCTGCGAGATTACTGAACCTTTCAAGCAACTCACCTAGCTCATCTGCCGTCCCGCCCTTGTTGACGACCCGGATGTCTTTGACGAAGGAAATGAATTCGGCCTCGGTAAAATCAGAGATATCTTCCATGCTGTGCTTATTTATCCTTGTGAAGGTCATTGTGATTTCGCGGGGTGTTAACCCTGAATGTTTATGCGTCGGACGCCGCCTCGACAGTGCGTCCGGATAGCCCCCAATTTCGTAGACTCTTGGATTGACCGCTGGTGGCCGATTGCCGCCGCTCACCAAGGCAACCTGGGAGCGCTCCTCAGTCGAGGCGGTTGATGGCGCGTGCAAGATTAGCGCGCTTGCTGTTCGAATGCATTGAAGAATGGGCCGGTCGTATAGATACGTCCGCGTGCCAGGAAGCCCTCCAGGACCTGGCGCCGCTTTCGGCGGTAGACAAACAGCGGCACATATCGGTACTCGCGACGGACTTGGCGGTCGTACTCCTCAAACCGCGCGGCCGATGCCCCAAGAATCGCCAGATCCGTGTCCACCAACACGGCCTCGTCTGCCGACGCTGGAGCGCCGTCGTGTCGCGTCACCATGATCAGGCCGTAAAGCCTGCGCCGGATTTCATCCCCCAGGCCGCTATCGCGTGCCACGTCGTCCAGCCATTGCGCACTGCGCAGCTCGTTGTCGCTGCGAAGGGGGTCGTATAGGGCGTCATGAAACCAGAGTGCGAGGTCGACTTCAGCGGGGGCGTGGCAAGCAGCGTTGATGAGCCGGCGCACCTGGAGACATTCCTGCAAATGCTGGCAGTTGTGATACGCACGATGGGGCTCGCGGTAGCGTCGAAGGAGCTCTTCATAGGTTTCTCGCGGCGGGCATCCGACGCCAAGCTCCGCCCAGACGCGCGCCCAGGCGGCAAAATCCACACCCTCAGGCACCTCGGGGGCGCTGTGCGCGCCGACCGGGAAGAGGCTGCGCCCTTCAGGTGTTCCCCTCATCGCTCCTCCTCCCCATCAATGTAACGCTCGACCCAGGCGCTCAACGTCGGTGCGGCGAAGGCCGTCGGCAGCAATGGCCGCGCCGTGGTGGACAGCGTGAACGCCCCCTGGATAAAGCAGGTAATGCCCGCCACCAGCGCATCGAGCCCTCGGGCGCGGCGTCCGCGTTCGGCGAACCGCTGCCGGAGCAGGCCCTTGAGGAGCTTCATCTGCGCCGCTAGCACGGCCTGATAGACCTCACGCACGTCTGGGTCGTGGGCCGACTGCTCGCCGATCATCACCCATGCCGCCACCGCATCGGGCTGTGCGTCCGAACCGTAGGCAAGGTGTGCTGCAATGTAGGCCTGAAGCCTTTGCTCGGCGGTCTGGGCCTCAGCGGCCCGGGACTCGTAGCGCTGATGGGCGTAGCCGGCCAGTGAGTCGACCAGTGCCACCAAGATCTCGCGCTTGTCCTTGAAGTGGTAGTGCACGAGGCCAGGCGCTAGCTCCGCATGCCGGGCGATGGCCGCTACGGTTGCGCCAGCGTAGCCGGCCTTGGCCATGACGGCCTGGAGTGCCGCCACGATCTGGCCGCGTCTTTCATCAGTGTTCGAGCGCCGTGCCATGTCACCTTTCCAATGTTGGTTGCGCGACCAGCTTAGCATTGACATTGACCCTGCCACACCCTAGCTTTCCGAATATTGGTTATCAGACCAATTTTGGAGATCACGATGAATTCCTTCGCTGAAAAACTGGTGGCGGGGGCCACGGCTCCGTCGGCCTCGGTCGAGCTACCGCTGGGTGACAAGGTGCGGTGTGTCCTGGTGCACGAGTTTCTTTCAGCCAGCGAGTGCGAAGCGTTGATAGAAGCCACGGAGCAGTGCGGATTCGCCAGCGCAGGGTCGGACTACCCGTCCTCCTACCGCGATAATGACCGGATCGTGGCAGACGACCCAGCTCTGGCCGGGCGGCTATTCGAACGCTTGAAGCACTGCGCCTTGCGGATGCCGAGGCTCGGGACGGTGATCGATGAGGACGGCTGGCGTCCGGTCGGCATCAATGAGCGGCTGCGCTTCTGCCGCTACCGGCCCGGCACCCAGTTCCGTGCCCATCAGGATGGTGTACACCATCGCCAGCGCCAACAGTCACGCCTGACCTTCATGATTTATCTTAACGACGATGCATTCAGCGGCGGAGAGACGCTGTTCTTCGAGGGACGGTCCGCAGCCATGTCGAACCGGGATTCCACGCTCAGGCTGCGCCCGCGAAAGGGCAGCCTGATCGTATTCGACCACACACTCTGGCACGCCGGCGCCTTAGTGGACGCTGGCCAAAAATACGTCATGCGCAGTGACCTGATGTACGAGCCACAGCAATCCTTGCACGTCGACGGCCCCTTCCAGCCGGGCCACCGCGGGTACGTATGGGCGCTTGCCGACCTTGGCGACAGGGGCTTGGCAAGCGCCGGGCGTGACGCAACCATCCGGCTGTGGGATCGCGAGGGCCGGTGCCTGGGCCAGCTTGACGGACATACACAATCCATTCTGGGTCTGGTGGACGTGGCGCCCGGCGAGCTTGTTTCTCACTCGCGGGATCGAACAGTCCGGCATTGGTCCTTGGCGACCGGCAAGTCAAGGTTGGTCGGCACATCGGATTCGGCCGTCCTGTCCTCGGCAAAGTTAGGCGCTGGCCGCTTCGTAACCGGGGCTGCTGACGGTCGCGTGACAGTCTGGAACCTGGCGACAGGTGCCACGGACAGACGTCAGGCCCACGCCTGCTGGGTCTGGGCGATCGCGCCTACGGCCAACGGTGGTTTCGCCACCGCATCGGAGGATGGAACCGTCAGGCTGTGGCAACCCGAGGAGCGGGACTGCGTACAAGTGCTCGATCTGGGCCGCCCCCTGAGAACGCTGGCGAGCTGGATCGACGCCAATGGCAGCGTCACCTTGGCCGTTGGTGATCTCGACGGCGCGGTGCACCTGCTAGCGACCGAACCGATGCTGGCGCTCCTGGATTGCCTTGCCGCTCATGACGGGCCTGTCCGACGCGTGCGCTTCGAGGCGCGACACATGCTGCTGACCTGCGGCGAGGACGGATTCGTCAAGCGCTGGAACCTGCCCTCACGACAGGGGGTGAGCATCGGCTCACACGACAACTTTGCAACCGATGTGCTCCCCACCCGCTCCGGTGGCTGGATCAGCTGTGGGTATGACGGCCGGATATTGGTGCATGGCGACAAGGGTTAGGACGCCCTACTCCTGCCCCTCAATACCAGCTCTGCGCCTTTGGCCAACAGGTCGCTGGTATGATCCGCGTACGGAGCCGCCTGCTGGAGGCGGTGTGTTTGAGCACAGGAAGTCCCATGAAAAGAATGCTGTTCGGTGTGTGCCTGCTATCACTGGCCGGTTGTGTCAGCTCGCCCGATACCTCCTTCACCCAGGCCACCCCAGGTTGCAAAGCGGCCACCGCTGAGGTCAATGGGAAACCGGTCACCACGCAGTTCTGCATCAAGACCATCGCCTTCAAACCCTCACAATACCGAGTCACTGTTAACGACCAGGTGCTGTTCACCGGTACCGACTACCAACGCGTCGCCTTTACCAAAACCATCAAGGAAGGTCCGGCCAAGGGCACATGCAACGAGCTGATCGAGTTGCAGGGCTCCGGCTCGACAACAGTGCCATTGAACGAGTTGCCAACCGAATTGGTGGCAGGCTGCCGAATTACGGCAGACGCGGCCGGTAACTCCCAAGCCTTTAGCAAAGACGACGCCTGTGACAAGGTGTTCTACAAGTCGCTGGCGCCGTTGCTGGGCAAGGTGATGCCGGCTGAAGTGGCCCGCCAATGCAGCGTGACGGTGGGCGAGCAGACCGTGTTTGACCAACGTTTCAACTTTTAGAAAAAAGCACTGGAGCAGAGGCAGGAAAGCGGGCACAAAGCCGATCGCTGGAAAGCGCCCCGTTCAAGCAAAAAGGCGACGCATTGCGTCGCCTTTTTTGTTGCTTCATTACGCAACCAGGGGTCAGGCAGGATCAGCCTGCCTCAAGGTTCTATCACCCAAAGTACGCAGCAGATCGAAGCCATCACTGAGCAACAGGCCGATGGCAAAACGGATCTGTGAGAGGTCCTGCGCACCAGAAGCGCAGTCGAGGATTTCCAGCAGGTTGCGGGCTGCGCCGATGCGTTGCTGAGCGCAGGTATGCAGATCGGACAACGAAGCGTTGGCATCCAGGTAGAGGACGGGATAGTCGGTGTCGTTGCGGGTGAGCGGGATGGGGTTGCAGGTAGGTGTGCGGGTCATTGGTGAAGCTCCATGAGAGACAAGTCTTTACCGCCGTCAAACAGCCAAATGGAATCGGCTAAGAGACGAGGTTTATGCCCATAGTTTTTTGGCCCGCGATGACCAGTCACTTAAGTTGCTGTGACGTGTTGGACTATAGAAGTGGTATTCGCTCGATGACAGTTTCTGGGTAAAAAATCGTTCGGTTTATCGTTTCAAAAACACACAGTGATCAGCTTGTGACAGGCTGCCTTTGCCCGGAAGCAGCCTCTCACAAGCGACTGTTTTCGGCCAAAAGGAGTCACTCATAGCATCTACTAAACTGGGGCGATTGATGTATCAATCAAAGGACGCCAAGGTTAGATGTTGATTTATTTCAGTAGACTTTGACCCTCTGGGAGGGTTGGCAGCTGGAATGGAAGTCAAAATGTATATACCCATAGTTCATTAAATACATAATCAGGGTCAAGGATGTCGCTGAGACTTTCAAAGTCGTCAAACTCTTCGGGAAGAGATAATCCAACTCCGCGAAGCTGGTCTATCTGAACAAAGCCCGACCACGCCACTTGTGTTTTTGAGTTGGCCAGCACCTCTGAAACGGTAATTCCAGGCCATAATTTATCCATGTACTTTCCTTGGAATTTTTCATTGCATGATACTGCCGAAATCACACCGTCGCTGTCATGATATGCGGTTATCAATCCATTATTTATGACTAATGCATTCAGTGTTTTTTCAAGAAGGTATTCGCTTTTTAATATTGCTCTGGCTATGTTCTCTATCTGCTCGCCAATCGATATTCCCCCAATGGATACTCCGGGGGTGATGATGTTGTTTATTTTCATGGTTGCCCTCTATTTTGGCGAGTTAGCCAAGATTTCATTGTCCGCTTTTGGCCGTTTACTGCCCTTCCCGACAGGAATAAATCGACCAGAAGCAGACGGTCACCTAAGATAAATACCGATCTCAAACGTTCCCAATGCTTGACATGGGGAGTCTCCGTAGCGGCGAGCGAAGCCTGTGAACATGTCTGTTAGGACGTTGTACATTGACCTCGTTGAAGGAAATCTTTTAGCGCGGCCTGATAGAGCGTTAATATTTGATTGTCCGCATTGAGAAGGGAGAAGGGAATCATCGTGAGATGTGAGAAAGACGTGGAGCTTATCGAATAAGTTTTTTGCCTACAAAAGCCGTGACCTTTATTCAATATGAAATCAAACTTGAAAAGATTTGACCTTGTACACCAACTAGGAATCAAGCCAAGACTCAAGCCCGTTAAGTAGTCTTGTGCACAAGCACCACCAAATGAAAGTTCTAATATTTTTATTTCTAATGTAGACAGTGTCGAATCCGTAAAGTTGGAGCTAGTATTTTGTGCATTTGGAATAATTTTGAGTGTCGCTGCGTGTGCATCCTTGTTAAAGCGACTCTCTTTCCATGGGGAATTAATTTCGTAACTGAAGCTGGAGATATTTTCTTTTTCTTCGGGTTCAACGTGTTCATTGATTGCCGGCTGGGACGAATAGGATGTGCAGCCACAACATAATATCGCAATACTGATAAATACAAGTCCATTTGCTATTAAGCGGCGCATGCTCAGCCCCCCAAACTATTAATTAGCCGGCACTTCTGCCGCTAGACAATTTTATTGAGTGCCGCATAGCGGCTCATCCATTCGCATGATTTTTGAATCAGAATAACAGGGATGACTGTACGCACGACATCTGAAGGAAGAAAGATAACAGCGTTTCACGCACATTCCTGGTGCATTCGCTGCGTGCCCACGATCGGCTTTCGACCACAAACAGCTACATGTGCGAAATCGATAGTCAATTGGATCGGCCGCTGCTTTGTCAATGTAGGTGAGAGCCTGCTAATGGCCGAAAAAACACCACCAAACCAGTAAGATCTGCCCCTCCACAAACAAAAATCGGCTTTCAAAAGCCGCTCCAGATCAATCAAACACACCCGCAATAACCCAACCCGCCACCCTACCCCACCCAATACCAGACCGTCTCCCTCTCAAACCCAGGCATCTCTTCCCCCTCTTCAAAGCAGCGCCGCGACTCCGGTTCCACCGGCGTAAACCAATAGCCGGCCTTGCTACACGACTGCCCTGCCGCTACAGGCGCCACCTGTTGCGGATGGCTTGGCCGCAAATTTCTTGCATAGGTCACCAGATCCTTGGGATAGACCCTGTGCTCGACCCCGCTGTCATCGATGCCATAAAGGAAGGCAATAGCAGCCGCCTCGAACGCCCAATACCCGCAATAGCTGCCCTCGTCCCCTTGCAGGTGGCTGTCGTGCCAGGGCGCCTGTTCGAACGCGGGGTACCAGTCGTCACAGTACTGCTGCAGAAGGTCGCTGGCCTCGGTCGGGTCGTCGGCGTAGATGGCCTGTATCAGCGGTGTGTAGACGTCGTGGTACCAGTCATCGACGTCATATCGGTCGGGCAGCAGTTTGCTCAGCAGGTCTTCGTAGAGGGTGTCGTCCCCGGCGTAACCCGCGGGGTCGATCAGGGCCACGAAGCGTTGGAGCAGGTCGGTGCGGTGCAGCAGGATGCACAGGCTGAACACCTGGACGCACTCTTGGTACTGGTCGAGCCAGTCGTCGATCGCCAAGGGGGTGATGTTCGGAATCTGGTTGTACTGGGCCAGTTGTCTTTGCAGGTGTTCGTAACTGTCCACCAGGGTTTCCAGCAGGGGAATCAGCAGGTCGATGCTGTGGCCGGCGGTATAGCGGATGAGGATTTCCTTGAAGATCCACTTCTGGAAATGCCGGGCCCTGAGGGACTTTTCCTGTGCTTCGGAGTCGGACTCAAAGGTGTTTTCGGCAAAGAACTCCACGCTGTGCTGGTAGTTGCTGAAGAAGTTCGCAAGGCGCGCTGCGCTGAGGAATGCTTGTCGTCTGTCCTTGATCATGGGTCTTCCTTGTCTGAACGGCGCCCGCTCCAGGCGTTGCCGGCAAGCGCGGCAACGCGCAGTCACCGGTCCAAAAAACAAAGCCCGCGACACAAGGCGCAGGCTGGATAGGGTTGCAACAGGTCGAGCCGGATCAGTTACCCGGCCCCTTAGAAGTTCGCCGGGGTGTTGGCGCTGATGATTTCCGCCTCATCCTGGCCAATGTTGCGGAAGCTGTGGGGCAAGGTGGTGGGGAAGTAATAGCCATCCCCCGGGTTGAGCACGCTGACTTGCCCGTCCACGGTCAACTCCACGGTGCCGCGGGTCACCAGGCCGCACTCCTCGCCTTCGGCATGCACGATGGCTTCTTCGCCGGAGCTGGCGCCGGGGGCGTATTGCTCGCGCAGAAAGCGCATCTGCCGGTTGGCCACCGGGGCGCCGATCATCAACAGGCGCAAGCCGTCGCGGCCCAGGTCGGGCTGTTCGTTGGCGCGGAACACGTACTGGTGCTCACGGGGCGGCTGGTCGAAGGTGAAGAAGTCGGCCAGGGACATGGGGATGCCTTCCAGCAGCTTTTTCAGGGAGCTGACGGAGGGGCTGACGCGGTTCTGTTCGATCAGGGAGATGGTGGCATTGGTTACGCCGCTACGACGGGCCAGCTCGCGCTGGGAGAGTTTGTAGCTTTCGCGAACGAGTTTGAGTCGGGTGCCCGTGTCCATAACAGCCTTATGTGAGAAGTACTTAAGGGTATTTTTGCGGCGGTTGGGTCGCGAACGTCGCGATTTGGCTGCCCTGGAGCCTGAAAAGGCGGCTATTTAAACATGTTTGACAGGCAAGCTGTAAAGACTGGCGATGGGCGTGAAGGCCGGGTGATGGAGTGCCGGTTTTCTGGGGCTTTGCGGGGCTTTTCCTGGAGTGGGTCAAGGGCCGGAGCTTCGCGAGCAAGCTCGCTCCTACAGGAGTGGGGGCTGTAGGAGCGAGGTGGCGTCAGATGCCGAAGCGGTCGCGCAGGGCGTAGTACGCGGCGCCCATGGCGGTCAACGGGGCCTGGAAGGTGCGCCCGCCGATCATCGGCATGTGCGGCAGGGAGGCGAAGGCGTTGAAGCGCTCGGCGTCGCCGCGGATCATTTCGGCAATCAGCTTGCCCGCCAGGTGCGAACAGGTGACGCCGTGGCCGCTGTAGCCCTGCATGTAGTAGGCGTTCTTTTCGATACGGCCGAATTGCGGCATGCGCGACATGGTCAGCAGGAAATTGCCGGTCCAGCGGTAGTCGATCTTCACGTCCTTGAGCTGGGGGAAGGTCTTGAGGATCTTCGGCCGGATCAGTTGCTCGATGTCGTCCGGTTCCCGGGCGCCGTAGACCACGCCACCGCCGTACAGCAGGCGGTTGTCGCCGGTCAGGCGGAAGTAGTCCAGCAGGTAGTTGCAGTCTTCCACGCAGTAGTTGTTGCTGATCAGGCTGCGGGCCAGTTGCTCAGGCAGTTGCTCGGTAACCACGATCTGCGAACCGCAGGGCATACTCTTGCGGGTCACGCGGGGGTCGAGGTCTTGCTGCAGGTAGGCGTTGCCGGCGATCAGCAGGTATTTGGCGCGGACCACGCCCTTGGCGGTGCGCACCACGTTGGGTTCGCCGTAGGTGATTTCCACCGCCGCCGACTGTTCGAAGATCTTGCCGCCCAGGCCGATGATGGCGCTGGCTTCGCCCAGGGCCAGGTTCAGCGGGTGGATGTGGCCGCCCTGCATGTCCAGCAGGCCGCCGATGTAGTTCTTGGTGCCGACTTCGCGGTCGATCTGCGCCTTGTCGAGCATCTTCAGGTTGTTATTGCCCAGGCGCTCCCAGTTGCGCTTCTGTTCCGCCAGGCCCTTGAGCTGCTTGTTGTTCAGGGCGGCGAAGATGCCACCGGGGCGGTAGTCGCACTGGATGTCGTAGTGCTGGATGCGCTGGCGGATGATGTCGGCGCCTTCGAAGATCATGCTGCCGAGCACTTCGGCGCTTTTTTCGCCGTAGCGTTCTTCGATCACGTCCACGTCGCGGCTGTAGGAGTTGACCAATTGCCCGCCGTTGCGCCCGCTGGCGCCGAAGCCGACCTTGGCCGCTTCCAGCACGGTGACGCTGTAGCCGGCTTCCGCCAGGAACAAGGCCGAGGACAGGCCGGTGTAGCCGGCGCCGATCACGCAGACGTCGCACTCCACCAACTCTTCGAGTTGCGGGTAGTCGGTGGTCTGGTTGCGGGTCGCCGCGTAGTAGCTGTTCACGTAGGTTTGCATGAGAAATTCCCCAGCGGGTACGGGCCCAGGCCCGCCGCCGCTGTTGTTATAAGAGTTAGAGCTTGATCCAGGTCGCTTTGAGCTCGGTGTATTTGTCGAAGGCGTGCAACGACTTGTCGCGGCCATTGCCAGACTGCTTGAAGCCGCCGAACGGCGCGGTCATGTCGCCGCCGTCGTACTGGTTGACCCACACACTGCCGGCCCGCAGGCCACGGGCAAAACGGTGGGCGCGGCTGAGGTTGGCGGTCCAGACCCCGGCCGCCAGGCCGAAGATGCTGTCGTTGGCGATCTGCAGCGCTTCTTCTTCGGTATCGAAACTGATGACCGACAGCACCGGGCCGAAGATTTCTTCCCGGGCGATGGTCATGGCGTTGGTCACGCCGTCGAAGATCGTCGGCTCGACATACAGGCCGCCAGTGCTTTCCAGGGTGCGGACACCGCCGGCCAGCAGTTGCCCGCCCTGCTCCTTGCCGATGTCGATGTAACGCAGCACGTTCTCCAGCTGGCGCTGGTCCACTACCGCGCCGACCCGGGTCTCGGGGTCGAGGGCGTGGCCCGGTTTCCAGCCCTTGAGGGCCTCCACCAGCAGCGGGATGAACTGCTCGCGGATCGAGCGCTGCACCAGCAGGCGCGAGCCGGCGGTGCAGACTTCGCCCTGGTTGAAGGCGATGGCTGCGGCCGCCGCCTCGGCGGCTTCGCGCAGGTCCGGGGCATCGGCAAACACCACGTTGGGGCTCTTGCCACCGGCTTCCAGCCACACCCGCTTCATGTTGCTTTCGCCGGAGTACACCAGCAGTTGCTTGCCCACGGCGGTGGAGCCGGTGAAGGCCAGCACGTCCACATCCATGTGCAGGGCCAGGGCCTTGCCGACGGTGTGGCCGTAACCCGGCAGGACGTTGAACACGCCCTTGGGGATGCCGGCGTCCAGGGCCAGCTGGGCGATGCGGATCGCGGTCAACGGCGACTTTTCCGACGGCTTGAGAATGAACGAGTTGCCCGCCGCCAGGGCCGGGGCGAATTTCCAGCTGGCCATGATCAGCGGGAAATTCCACGGCACGATGGCCGCTACCACGCCTGCCGGTTCCCGGGTCACCAGGCCCAGCTGGTCGTGGGGCGTGGCCGCCACTTCGTCGTAGAGCTTGTCGATGGCTTCGGCGTTCCAGCGGATGGCGTTGGCCGTGGCCGGAATGTCGATGGCCATGGAGTCGCCAATCGGCTTGCCCATGTCCAGGGTTTCCAGGAGCGCCAGTTCTTCCTGGTGCTCAAGGATCAGTTCGGCAAAGCGCGTGAGGATGCGCTTGCGCTCGGCCGGTGCCTTGCCCGACCAGACGCCACTGTTGAACGCCTGGCGCGCCACCGCCACCGCACGATCGGCATCGGCCTGATCGGTGCTGGCAACGTTGGCCAGGAAGCGCCCGTCCACCGGGCTCAGGCATTCAAAGGTGGCACCGCTGGCGGCGGCGCAGTACTGGCCGTCGATAAAGGCACGGCCTTCGAGGCTGAGGGACTGGAAGTGCTGCTCCCAGTCGCTGCGGGATTTAGTCATGGCAAATACTCAACGCAGGAAGTGACACGGTCATCAGACCGTGTGCAGGTACCAGTTGTATTCCAGGTCGGAGATGGAGTTTTCGAACTCCGCCAGCTCACTTTCCTTACAGGCCACGAACACGTCGATGTACATCGGGTCGATGTACTTGGCCATCACTTCGCTGTCGTCCAGTACACGCAGGGCGTCCCGCAGGTTGGTGGGCAGGCTTTGTTCGTTCTGCTCGTAGGAGTTGCCTTCAACCGGCGCGCCCGGGTCGATCTTGTTGGTCAGGCCGTGGTGAATGCCCGCCAGCACCGAAGCCATCAGCAGGTAAGGGTTGGCGTCGGCGCCGGCCACCCGGTGCTCGATCCGCACCGCATCGGCAGAACCGGTGGGTACGCGCACGGCCACGGTGCGGTTGTCGATGCCCCAGGTCGGCGAGTTCGGCACGTAGAACTGCGCACCGAAACGGCGATAGGAGTTGACGTTGGGGCACAGGAAGGCCATCTGCTGCGGCAGGGTGTCGAGCACGCCGCCGATGGCGTGACGCAGGGCTTCGTTGGTCTCTGGGTCTTCGCTGGCGAAGATGTTGTTGCCCTGTTTGTCGAGGATCGAGATGTGCACATGCAGGCCGTTGCCCGCCTGGCCCGGATAAGGCTTGGCCATGAAGGTGGTGTCCATCTCATGGTCGTAGGCGATGTTCTTGATCAGGCGCTTGAGCAGGACCGCGTAGTCGCAGGCCTTGATCGGGTCGGCCACGTGGTGCAGGTTGACTTCGAATTGTGCCGGGGCACTTTCCTTGACGATGGCGTCGGCCGGGATGCCTTGTTCCTTGGCACCTTCCAGGATGTCCTGGAGGCAGTCGACGTATTCGTCGAGGTCGTCGATCAGGTAGACCTGGGTGGAATGCGGACGCTTGCCGGAGATCGGCGAACGGGGCGACTGCGGACGGCCGTTCACGTTGTCCTGGTCGATCAGGTAGAACTCCAGCTCGAAGGCGGCGCAGATGGTCAGGCCCATCTCATCGAACTTGCTCACCACCTGGCGCAGCACTTCGCGAGGGTCGGCGAAGAACGGCTGGCCTTCGATCTCGTGCATGGTCATCAGCAGTTGCGCGGTGGGGCGCTTCTGCCAGGGCTCGACGCTCAGGGTGCCGGGGATCGGGTAGCAGATGCGGTCGGCATCACCGATGTCCAGGCCCAGGCCGGTGCTTTCCACCGTGGAACCGTTGATATCCAGGGCAAACAGCGAGGCGGGCAGGTTGATGCCCTTCTCATAGACCTTGTGCAGCGCGGTGCGCTCGATGCGCTTGCCGCGCACCACACCGTTCATGTCTGCAATCAGCAGATCGACGTAGAGAACCTCGGGGTGTTTTTTCAGGAAGGCATTGGCTTCATTGAGTTGAATGGCACGCGGGGGGACCGACATGATGCACCTATTGTGTTAATTATTATGTTCACTGCTGTGACACGCCAGCAGTCAACCCGAAAGAAAAACCGGAGTCAATAGCCAACAGCAGCCACCATTCGTCAATTATTTTGCCTCACTAAAGGTCGATACGCCGCGCAATCCGCGCCGCCTGCGGGTTTCAAGCAGATAATGTTTATAATTTTTTACATGGAAGTTGTTAATTAAAATCAACGAGGATAAGCTCTGGAAAAACTCGTTCCAGCGTGAATTTCGAGGTGATAAAAATGGCATTCAAGCCATTGATCGGCGTTACTGCGTGCGTCAAAGAGATCGGCCTGCACCCCTACCACGTCAGCGGCGACAAGTACTTGCGTGCTGTCAGCGTCGCGGCCGAGGGCCTGCCCCTGATCATTCCTTCCCTGGCGGATCTGATCGACATCGACGATCTGCTGCGGCAAGTGGATGGGCTGCTGTTTACCGGCTCGCCATCCAATGTCGAACCCTTCCATTACCAAGGCACTCCCAGCGAGCCGGGCACCGCCCACGACCCGCAGCGCGATGCCACCACCCTGCCCCTGCTGCGCGCGGCGATTGCCGCCGGCGTGCCGGTGCTCGGCATCTGCCGCGGTTTCCAGGAAATGAACGTGGCCTTCGGCGGCAGCCTGCACCAGAAGGTGCATGAACTGCCGGGCTACATGGACCACCGCGAAGCCGACGATCCGCGCATCGAAGTGCAGTACGCCCCGGCGCACCCGGTGGCGATCCAGCCCGGCGGTGTGTTCGAGGCCATGGGCCTGGGCGGCGAGATCCAGGTCAACTCGATCCACAGCCAGGGCGTCGACCGCCTGGCCCCCGGCCTGCGGGTCGAGGCCGTGGCCCCGGACGGCCTGATCGAGGCGCTGTCGGTGGAACACAGCAAGGCCTTCGCCTTCGGCGTGCAGTGGCACCCGGAATGGCAGGTGCTGTCGAACCCGGCCTACCTGCGGATCTTCCAGGCCTTTGGCGACGCCTGCCGGCAACGGGCCGCACAACGGCGCTGAACCACCGGCCGCGGCCATAACCCAGACGATTCATCACGCCCTGCCCCGCGGCGAGCGCGCCTGTGCGCGCCCGTCGTCCAGCGTGAGCAACACACGGCAAGACCACAACAACAAATAGCGTCAGGCCGCCAGGGAGGCAGCGCCGAATCAGCCCGCACTCACTGCGGGCTGGCAATCAACCTTTAGGCCCGGCCGAATTGATCGGGCTGCTGACACCTGTTGGGAGTTTCACATGGCAAACGCCTCCAGCACTTACCGCAAGGCCCTCGAAGGCACTCCGAGCCCGCAGAAGGTCCTGGTCAAGATCGACCGCGTGACCAAGAAGTTCGATGAAACCGTGGCCGTGGACGATGTGTCCCTGGAGATCCACCAAGGCGAGATCTTTGCCCTGCTGGGCGGTTCCGGCTCCGGCAAATCCACCCTGCTGCGCATGCTCGCCGGCTTCGAACGCCCCACCGAAGGCCGCATCCTGCTGGATGGCGTGGACATCACCGACATGCCGCCCTACGAGCGGCCGATCAACATGATGTTCCAGTCCTACGCCCTGTTCCCCCACATGACCGTGGCCCAGAACATCGCCTTCGGCCTCAAGCAGGACCGCCTGCCGGCCAGCGAGATCGACGCCCGAGTCGAGGAAATGCTCAAGCTGGTGCACATGACCCAGTACGCCAAGCGCAAGCCGCACCAGCTCTCCGGTGGCCAGCGCCAGCGCGTGGCCCTGGCCCGCTCCCTGGCCAAGCGCCCCAAGCTGCTCTTGCTGGACGAACCCATGGGCGCCCTGGACAAGAAGCTGCGCTCGCAGATGCAACTGGAACTGGTGGAGATCATCGAGCGCGTGGGCGTGACCTGCGTGATGGTGACCCACGACCAGGAAGAGGCCATGACCATGGCCCAGCGCATCGCCATCATGCACCTGGGCTGGATCGCCCAGACCGGCAGCCCGGTGGACATCTACGAAGCGCCGGTGAGCCGCCTGGTGTGCGAATTCATCGGCAACGTCAACGCCTTCGACGGCACTGTTACCGAAGACCTGGAAGGCTACGCCATCATCGACTGCGCGGACCTCGAGCAGCAGATCTACGTCGGCCACGGGGTCAGCACCTCGGTGCAGGACAAGTCGGTGACCTACGCCATCCGCCCGGAAAAGATGCTGGTCACCACCCTCAAGCCCGATGCCCGCTACAACTGGTCCAAGGGCAAGGTGCATGACATCGCCTACCTGGGCGGCCACTCGGTGTTCTACGTCGAGCTGCCTGGCGGCAAGATTGTCCAGTCGTTCATGGCCAACGCCGAGCGTCGCGGCTCGCGGCCAACCTGGGATGACGAAGTCTACGTCTGGTGGGAAGACGACAGCGGCGTGGTACTGCGAGCATGAGTACATCGACCATGAGCACTTTCAATCAGAAGCTGTTCCGTATGCTGCCCAGCGGTCGCAAGCTGGTGATCGGCATTCCTTTCCTCTGGCTGTTCCTGTTCTTCATGCTGCCGTTCTTCCTGGTGATGAAGATCAGCTTCTCGGAAGCGGCCCTGGCGATTCCGCCCTACTCGGAGATCTACAGCTACGCCGAACAGAAATTCCAGCTGCTGCTGAACCTCGGCAACTACGCCATGCTGGCCGGCGACGAGCTGTATTTCTCGGCCTACCTGGGTTCGCTGAAGGTGGCCCTGCTGAGCACCCTGATGTGCCTGGTGGTGGGTTTCCCCATGGCCTATGCCATCTCCAAGGCCAGCAAGGAGGCGCAGAACGTCTTGCTGCTGCTGATCATGATGCCGACCTGGACCGCGATCCTGATCCGCGTCTACGCCTGGATGGGCATCCTCAGCAACAACGGCCTGCTCAACAGCTTCCTGATGTGGACCGGGCTGATCAGCCAGCCGCTGGAAATCCTCAATACCAACACCGCGGTGTACATCGGTGTGGTCTACGCCTACCTGCCGTTCATGGTGCTGCCGCTGTACGCCAACCTGGTCAAGCATGACCAGAGCCTGCTGGAAGCCGCTTCGGACCTGGGTTCGAGCAACTTCAACAACTTCTGGAAAATCACCGTGCCCCTGGCCAAGAACGGCATCATTGCCGGCTGCATGCTGGTGTTCATCCCGGTGGTGGGTGAGTTCGTGATTCCGGAACTCTTGGGCGGCCCGGAAACCCTGATGATTGGCCGCGTGCTATGGCAGGAGTTCTTCAACAACCGTGACTGGCCGGTGGCCTCCGCCCTGGCGGTGGTGATGCTGGCGATCCTGATTATCCCGATCTTGCTGTTCAACCGCAGCCAGGCCAAAGAGATGGAGGCACGGGCATGAAACGCTTCGAATTTTCCAAACTGATGCTGGTGCTGGGCCTGCTGTTCATCTACCTGCCGATGCTGATCCTGGTGATCTACTCGTTCAACGCCTCCAAGCTGGTGACAGTGTGGGGCGGCTGGTCGATCAAGTGGTACGTCGGCCTGCTGGACAACCAGCAACTGATGGGCTCGGTAATGCGCTCCCTGGAGATCGCCTGCTACACCGCCATTGCCGCGGTGGCCCTGGGCACCCTGGCGGCCTTCGTGCTGACCCGGGTCACCCGCTTCAAGGGCCGCACGCTGTTCGGCGGCCTGGTCACCGCGCCGCTGGTGATGCCGGAAGTGATCACCGGCCTGTCCTTGCTGCTGCTGTTCGTGGCCATGGCGCAATTGATCGGCTGGCCCATGGAGCGCGGCATCGTCACCATCTGGATCGCCCACACCACATTCTGCGCAGCCTATGTAGCCGTGGTAGTCTCCGCGCGCCTGCGGGAGCTGGACCTGTCCATCGAAGAAGCGGCCATGGACCTGGGAGCGCGACCGTTCAAGGTGTTCTTCCTGATCACCATCCCGATGATCGCGCCGTCACTGGCGGCCGGCGGCATGATGTCCTTCGCCCTGTCCCTGGATGACCTGGTACTGGCCAGCTTCGTCTCCGGCCCGGGTTCCACCACCTTGCCGATGGAAGTGTTCTCGGCGGTGCGCCTGGGGGTCAAGCCTGAGATCAACGCCGTGGCCAGCCTGATCCTGCTGGCGGTGTCCCTGGTGACCTTCCTGGTCTGGTACTTCGGCCGTCGCGCCGAAGCGGCCCGCAAGCGGGCGATCCAGGAGGCCATGGACTTCACCGCCAACGAATCCTGGCAGCCACCGGCAGCGAAAAAACCTGCGGTACGAACACCTGCGACGGCCTAACCGCCTCTTCGCCAGCAAGCTGGCT
>NZ_VYKE01000079.1:0-26653 GCF_032424515.1 Pseudomonas sp. JV245A | reverse complement strand
CTTCGAGCCCCAGCAGCCTGCCGGCGGTTCGATCTTCGGTGGTTCGCCAGCGCCTGCCGCGCGTCCGGTAATCAACGCACCGGCCTGGTTCAATGAAGAGCGCTTCATTGAAGCGGCGCGCAGCCACTTCCAGTCCCTGCAGCAACACTGGGACGCCAACGAAATGGACAAGATCGCCGAGTTCGTGACCCCACAGATGCTGCAGTTCCTGAAACAGGAACGTGCCGATCTGGGCGACGGCTTCCAGTCGACCTACATCGACAACCTGCAAGTGCAGCTCGAAGGTGTGGATGACCGTGCCGACAAGACCATCGCCACCCTGACCTTCAGCGGTGTGTCGAAGACCTCGCGCTTCGACCAGGGCGAAGTGTTCAGCGAAAGCTGGAACATGGAACGCGCCCAGGGCGACAACCAGCCATGGCTGGTAGCAGGTATCCGCCAGAACGGCTGATTCATTCTGCTGTCACAGCTGTAAGGCAAAACCCCGACTCAGGTCGGGGTTTTGCATTTCACGATTGCACTTATAGCGAGCTACTGTATAAACCGCCGTCAAACAACCGCGCCATAGAGCTAAGAGGACCCAGGCCGTGGAAGAAGTCATCGAACAACTCCGGGAAGCCAACGAACCGGTACCCGTCCCCCTGGAACTGCCGGACGAAGACCAACTGGTGGAAATTGAAGAACAGCTGTTCATCAATATCCCGTTCGTCTTCAAGGAGTTCCTGTTGACTGTCAGCGACGTGGTTTACGGCAGCCTGGAACCTGTGACCGTCACCGATCCGCAATCCCACACCTACCTGCCGGAAGTGGCTGCGACCGCCTGGGACATGGGCGTGCCGCGTGAGCTGATCCCGATCTGCCAGGACGGCGACGATTACTACTGCGTCGAGGAAGACGGCACCGTGGTGCTGTGGTCCGGCGAGGAAGAGCTGATCACCGAAGAATCCTGGGAATCGGTGTGGCACTGGGCGCGGGACGTCTGGCTGGAAAGCTGAGACGCCGCCGCGGCTGCGTACACCGCGGCGACTGAAACAGCTCGCCGGCACCCTGCCGGCGAGCGGCAAGGTCAATGCCCACTGTTGTCCTTGCTGTGGTCGAAGGTTTCGATCAGCGCCACCTGCATCCGCGTATGCACACGGATGAACCAGCGCCACAGGACCGCGGCCACCGCCGCCGCCACTACGGCGATCAACACCAGCAGTTCCAGGGTCGGCAGGATGCTCGACGAGAGCGCCGCCAGCAGCAGGAAAATCACCAGCAGCGACAGGATCGGGATCACCTCGGCGATCACCCGACGCACTCGCTGGGTATGGCGCCCGGCCATTTCCGGCTTGACCCCCATCTCCGCCAGCAACATCGACAGTGCCTTGAGCTTGCGATAGGCAGCAATCAGGAACGGCAGCGAAAGCAGCAGCGCCCCGCCCCAGATCAAGGCTTTCTGCCAGCTCGGCTCACTGACCCAATCTTCCAGGTAGGTGCCAATGCGCTTGGCGAAATAGCCACCGGAAAAGAAGATCGCCACCACCAGCGCCAGGTTCACCCCCACTTGCAGCAGGATCTTGCGGATCATCGTCGCCAGCAGCGCACCCTCGCCCTGGGGCTGGATGCTGCGCAACCACTCGCCATACATGCCCAGTACCCGGCTCAGGCGCTTGGGCAGGACCCCTGCCAGCTTCAGCGATAGCGGGTCCGCGGCACGGATCAGGTAGGGCGTGAGCAAGGTGGTGATGGCGGACACCGCCACCGCTACCGGGTAGAGGAAGTCGCTGGTGACCTGCAGGGTCATGCCCAGTGCGGCGATGATGAAGGAAAATTCGCCAATCTGTGACAGGCCCATGCCTACCCGCAGTGAGGTGCGTCCATCATTGCCGGCGATAAAGGCCCCCATGCCGCAGGACAGCATCTTGCCCAGCACCACCGCCACCGTGATCACGGCAATCGGCCAGGCGTATTGCAGGAGGATCTGCGGGTCGATCATCAGGCCGATGGCGACGAAGAAGATTGCGCTGAACAGGTCGCGAACCGGTTCGATCAGCCGCTCGATCTTCAGCAGCTGGCGAGACTCGGCCATGATCGCACCGATCAGGAAGGCCCCCAGGACCATGCTGTACTCCAGTTTGACCACCAGCAGGCAGAAGCCGAAACACAGCCCCAGCACGGTGATCAGCAGCATCTCGTTGCTGTCGAACCTGGCCACGTAGGCCAGCAGGCGCGGCACCAGCAGGATGCCGATCACCAGCGCCACGATCATGAACAGCGAAAGCTTGCCGACGGTGGAGAACACCTCGCCGGAACTCACCGTACCGCTGACCGCGATGCTCGACAGCAAGGCGATGATGCCGATGCCGAGGATGTCCTCGACGATCAGTACGCCGAAGATCAGCTGGGCGAAGCGCTCGTTCTTCATCTTCAGGTCATTGAGCGCCTTGACGATGATGGTGGTGGAGGAAATGGCCAGGATCGCCCCGAGGAACAGCGAATCCATGGTGCTCCAGCCGAACCAGCGGCCGATCTCGTAGCCGATCCAGATCATCAGGACGATTTCCAGGAACGCCGCGATAAAGGCCGTGGCCCCGACCTTGAACAGCTTGCGCAGGCTGAATTCCAGCCCCAGGCAGAACATCAGGAAAATCACCCCCAGCTCGGCCAGGGTCTTGATGGTCTGTTCGTCGTGGATCAGCCCGAAAGGCGGAGTGTGAGGGCCGATGATGAAGCCGGCGACTATGTAGCCCAGCACGACAGGCTGCTTGAGGCGATGGAAGAGGATGGTCACCACGCCTGCGACCAGCATGATCACGGCCAGGTCCTGAATGAAGCTGATGGCATGCATGGCCGGGGCTCTCCTTGGAATGCTGGGCGGGGGTGATCGCCTAAAAAGAATGTTCTGATCAGTAGAAGGAAATATCCAAAATAGAAGCGGAAAATGCCCTGGAACGGGTGTTTTGCAGGTTAACACCGCGACTTCCGGCAGGAAGGCGGTGCAATATTAGGAAACAGATCCACCAGGGCGTGACGACGTGGCCCGGCCCGGCGTCCCGTTATCGATGGTTTGAAAACCCTTTGGAGCCAGCACCCGCAGAGGTGCTCCAGCAACCCCTGCCCAGAACCGTGAGCGTGCTATGGAACCCGGAAACGCCCAACTGTCGATGACGGTATTGATGACCCCTGACATGGCCAATTTCTCTGGCAATGTCCACGGCGGCACCTTGCTCAAGTACCTCGATGAAGTCGCCTATGCCTGCGCCAGCCGTTACGCCGGCCGCTACGTGGTGACCCTGTCGGTGGACCAGGTGATCTTCCGCGAGCCGATCCATGTCGGCGAGCTGGTGACCTTCCTGGCCTCGGTCAACTACACCGGCAACACCTCCATGGAGGTGGGCATCAAGGTGGTCACCGAGAATATCCGCGAGCGTTCGGTGCGCCACACCAACAGCTGCTTCTTCACCATGGTGGCGGTGGACGACCAGCGCAAGCCGGCCCAGGTGCCGCCGCTGCAGCCGGAAACCGCCGACGGCAAGCGACGCTTTATCCAGGCCCGGCAGCGCCGGCAGATCCGCCAGGAACTGGAACAGCGCTACCGGGAAATCAAGGCCGACGGCCCTTGATGCTCAAGCTGCACCGCTGATTCAGCAGGGCCACGGACGGTCCTCCCCCCTCCAGAGCTTCCAGCGCTCCGCCGCCACACTCCAACACCCGCCAGCAGGCTTCTGCGGTCATCCTGAATGGCCAGATCCATCCCTTTTTGACCACATCGAGAGTTATGCCCCCAGGGCACCGCTGCCAGAATCGAAGGGCAAGGCACAAACGCACTCCCCGCCCGGGGAGCCTTCGAGCCAACGAACGCGTGAGAACAATAAAAATGCCCAGCGCCAATGCTCTTTCCAGCAGCCCCCCTGCGTCCGCCCATAACGCCAGCCTCGATGGCGGCTTCACCCACAGTGCCCAGGGCACCTCGCTGCGGCGCATCCTCGGCCTGCCGGCCCTGGTGTTCTTCGGCCTGGTGTACATGGTCCCGCTGACCGTCTTCACCACCTACGGCGTGGTCACCCAACTCACCGGCGGGCGCACCGCCGCAGCCTATGTGATCACCCTGCTGGCGATGATCTTCACCGCCCTTTCCTACAGCGTAATGGTCAAGAAATACCCCATTGCCGGCTCAGCCTATTCCTACGCCAGCCTCAGTTTCGGCCCGGGCATCGGCTTCCTTGCCGGCTGGTCGCTGCTGCTGGATTACCTGTTCCTGCCGATGATCAATTACCTGGTGATCGGCCTGTTCCTCAACCTGGCCTTCCCCGCCGTGCCCGCCTGGGTCTTCGTGGTGGCGACCATCAGCCTGGTGACGCTGCTGAACATCCGCGGCATCGGCTCGGTATCGAGCATGAGCAACCTGATCGTCTGCGCGCAGATGGTCTTCGTGGTGGTGTTCGTGGCCCTGGTGGTCCGCCAGTTGGCAGGGGCCGAGAGCCTGGACCTGAGCGCACCCTGGGTCGGCGATGGCAGCCAGGATGGGCTGTTGCCGCTGATGGCCGGGGCCGCGGTGCTGTGCCTGTCGTTCCTGGGCTTTGACGCGGTGTCGACCCTGGCCGAGGAAACCCGCGACCCGCGCCGGGACATCCCCCGGGCAATCGTCATCACCACCCTGGGCGCCGGCCTGCTGTTCATCCTGCTGGCCATGACCAGCCAGCTGGCGTTCCCCGGCAGCAGTTTCAAGGACGCCGACTCGGCGGCCAGCGAGGTCATGCTGCACGCCGGCGGACGCTTCCTGGAGATGTTCTTCACCGCCACCTATGTCGCCGGCGCCGCCGGTTCGGCCCTGGCATCCCAGGCCTCGGTATCGCGCATTCTGTTCAGCATGGGCCGTGACGGCATCCTGCCACGTCGGGTGTTCGGTACCCTGTCCGAGCGCTACAAGACCCCGGTGGTGGCCATTGTCCTGGTGTCGCTGGTGTCATTGCTGGCGGTGGTCATCGACCTCACCACCCTGGCGTCGATGATCAGCTTCGGTGCACTGGTGGCGTTCTCGGTGGTCAACCTGGCGGTGATCAAGAGTCACCTGGGCCAGGGCCAGCCGCGCAGCACCGCACGGCTGTTGCAGTACGGCCTGCTGCCGTTGATCGGCTTTGCCCTGATCGCCTGGCTGTGGACCAGCCTTTCGGCCCTGACCCTGGGCATCGGCCTGGCCTGGTTCGCCCTGGGCCTGCTGTACCTGGGCATACACACCCGGGGCTTTCGCCAGCCCGCGCCGACCGTGCAGTTTTCCGAGCAGGCCTGAGCCCGCCTCAGAAGCCGATCGGCGTGGCCTCGAAGCGCACCCGTGGGTGGGCGATGCGGTCCTGGGCGCGCACCAGCTCCAGCTCGTAACTGGCGCAGGCCTGGGTTTCCAGCAGTACTTCATGCACCGCCGCGGCGGTGAATTCGAAGGCCGCCACCAGGCTGTCCCCCAACAATACCCGGGCCAGGAACAGGCCTGAGGTCAGGTCGCCCACCCCCACCGGCTGGCGCGGGAACGCCAGTAATGGACGGCGCAGGTGCCAGCTGCCGTCAGCGGTCACCAGCAGCATCTCGAAACCGTCCGCCAGCTTGCCCGGGTAGTCCAGGTGCTTGACCAGCACCGCCCTGGGGCCCTTGTCCAGCAGCGACCGGGCCATGCCCAGGCAGTCGAACAGCGATTGCGGCTTGCGCCCGCAGAAGCTGTCCAGCTCCAGCTGGTTGGGGCAGAGAAAATCCGCCATGGCCACGGCCTCGTCCAGCAGGAAGTCGCTGACTTCAGCCGGCACGCTGCAGCCCTTCTCCGGGTGGCCCATCACCGGGTCACACAAGTACAGGGCCTTGGGATTGACTGCCTTGATCCGCGCCACACCGCTGAGGATCGCCCGGCCCTGGGCCGCGCTGCCCAGGTAGCCGGACAGCACCGCGTCGCAGTTGCCCAGCTCGCCGATGGCGGCAATGCCTTCAACCAGCTCGGGAATCTGCTGTGGCGCCAGCACTTCCCCGGCCCACTGACCATACTGAGTGTGGTTGGAGAACTGCACCGTATTCAGCGGCCAGACATTCACCCCGACCCGCTGCATGGGGAATACCGCGGCACTGTTGCCGGCGTGGCCGAAAACCACATGGGACTGGATCGCAAGCAGGTGGGGCGTACGTTTCATGCAGGATTTTCCATAAAACCGGTGGAATTCAAGCCGCGCAGTATGCGACTAAACGCAGCCTGTACGACAGACCGGAGTCGCAGTTAAGCTGACGCCACCTCGTTGGAGCAAACCTTCATGCTGACCCTTGGAAACATCTTTGTGCTGATGCTGCTGGCAACCGCTGCTGCCTGGCTGTGGCACAACCACGGCCTGCGCGAACGGGCCCTGGAGCGGGTCAAGCAGCACTGCGCGCGGCTCGACATCGAGTTGCTGGACGGTAATGTGGCGCTCAAGCGCATCGGTTTCGTCAAGGATGGCAATGGCCGGCGGCGCCTGGCGCGGGTCTACAACTTCGAGTTCACCGTGACCGGGGAAACCCGTCATGCCGGGACCATCACCCAGTTCGGCGCCCACAGCGCCCATATCGAGCTGGCGCCCTACCCGTTCGAAGCCAAGGAGCCCCTGCCCAGTGCCGAGGTGATCGAGCTGAGCCAGTGGCGCGAGGAACATCGCAAGTTCAAGCCGTAAGAGTGGCGTGCACGCCGTTTTTCCTACAGGCGACAGGCATCGAGACTGGCCTGCAGGACGGTAATGTCCTGAGGGCTACTGAAGATCAGTTCCAGGCGCGAATCCCGGCGCCATTCGCTGGGCAGCCAGTTCAGCGGTGAATTATCCAGCCCGTTGCCCGACCGCCAGCCTTGATCACTGTGGAGCACCAGCTTGGCCCGGCGCCAGTCGAGGTTCTGCAGCCAGTGCTCGACCCGGACCAGATCGAACTGCTGGCTGGGGTGCCAGCGCCAGCCGATGCTCCAGCCATCCTCCTGGGACTGGCTGAGGCAGATCGGCAGCGCCGGATCGCTCCACACGGCCGGCAACTGGGCCAGGCCCTGGGGAATGTCCGACTGCTCCAGGGCCGCTTCGGCGCTGGCTCCCAGGCCCGGCAGCTCGGCCAGGGGCAAGGCGGCATGGCGGGTCCAGAACAAGGGAAGGTTCGGCAATTGCTCCAGCACCCGCAACCTGTCGCTGTCGCTGAGCAGTTCGTCCTTGTTCAGTACCAGCAGGCCGGCGCTGGACAGCGCATCCTGCTGTTCCCGGGGCAACGGCTTGCCAGCGGCCAGCGCCTGGGCATCCAGGACCAGCACGCAGGGTTGTACTGCCAGCACGCCCTTCCAGGGCGCTTCATTCAACTGCTTGAGCAATTGGGCCGGGTGGCCGAGGCCCGAGGGCTCGATAAGCAGGCGGTCCGGCCGGGCCTTGCGCAACAGGCGGCCCAGGCCCACCTGGAACGGTGCACCGTTGACGCAGCACAGGCAGCCGCCGGCCACTTCGCCCAGGGCGATGCCATCTTCGTCGCGGGTCAGCAGGGCCGCGTCCAGGCCGATCTGGCCAAACTCGTTGATCAGCACCGCCCAGCGCTCGGCGGCCGGACGCTGGCTCAGCAGATGGCGGATCAGGCTGGTCTTGCCGGCGCCCAGGGGGCCGGCGATCACGTGGGTGGGGATGTTCTGCAGCATGGGAAGGGGTCCGGAAAACCTGTGAGGTGATGCTACGCCCTTCCCGCCCTGGGCGAAAATCCGCTCGATTCGACGCCGCTCTTGGGAGCGCTGAAGGTCCTGCGGAGCTTCGCCCAGGCTCGGCAAGCGGCTGCACGGGCCTAGGTCAACCCAGCCAATCGAGGGTGAGGATCAGCCGGCGTTCCCCTGGCGCTGGCTGCGGCGAGCGGTGGATCAGGCCAAAGCCTTCGTTGCCGTGCCATTTCTCGCCCTTGAACAGCGCCACGTCGCCGCTGGCGATCTGCTGGACCTGTGCCGGGTCCCGTGGTTCGCCCTCGGCCTGTCCCAGTTTCCTGCGGTCCATGGCGCCTTCGCGCAGCCATTCGCTGCCGGCTCCGGCGTAGGTGGTAATCAGCCGCACCGGTACATGGTCCACGTGAAACCGCGGGCACATGGCCTTGTCCAGGACCCGCAGGCGCAGCCCGACGCGCCTGGCCCCGAGCAGGCAGGCAAAAGCGCTGACCAGCCAGGCAACATCGGCGATAAAGCCTTCATAACCCTGCAGATCACTGAACCCCGAAGCCAGGCCGCGCAGATTGGGTTGCGCGTCTTCGTCGGGCAGCTCCAGGGACAGGGATTCGGCCAGCGGCTGGTCCAGGGACAGCAGCAACTCGGCGAAGTCGGCGATGTGGGCCGGCAACTGGCGCTGCCAGAGGCCGAGATTGACCTCATCCTCCAGCACCTGGGCGAGCACCGCCGGGGTGCTGCCGATGGCCTGGCGGCGAGAGACCGGCGCGGTCACGCTCGGCAGCAGCAGCCATCTGGGCGGATTGGCCAGTGGAGTCACCGGCAAGTTCAGGGTCAGCATCAGGCCGCTTCCTCGTCATGCCAGGGGCCAAAGGGATCGTTCAGCAGGCTCCAGCCCTCGACGCCGAGGGCCATTTCATCGTCATCCAGCAGGCACAGGTCGAGCTCCGCGCAAAGCCGGGTGAAGTCGATGTTCTGGCCGATGAACACCAGTTCCTGGCGGCAATCGCCGGTGGCCGCGGTCCAGTTGTGCATGATCGCCGCGGTGCCTTCTTCGTTCTGGGGCCAGTGCTGCTTGGGCACGAAGCGCCACCAGCGCCCGGCAAAGCCATGGCGCATCAGGCCACCGGCCTGGGACCAGCTGCCGGCTTCCTGGTACTTGCTGGCCAGCCAGAAGAAGCCCTTGGAGCGCAGCAGCTTGCCGTTGACCCAGGGCCGGTTGATGAAGTCGAAGAAGCGCTGGGGATGAAACGGCCGCCGCGCCCGGTAGGCGGTGGAAGCGATGCCGTACTCCTCGGTTTCCGGCACATGCTCGCCGCGCAACTCCCGCAGCCAGCCCGGAGCCTGGGCCGCGCGCTCGAAATCGAAGCGCCCGGTGTTGAGGATCTTCGCCAGCGGTACCTGGCCCATGACCATGGGCACGATCTCGGCCTGGGCATTGAGGCTCTTGAGGATGGCCAGCAGTTCCTGGCGCTGGTCGCTGCTGATCAGGTCGATCTTGCTGACCAGGATCACGTCGGCGAACTCCACCTGTTCGATCAGCAGGTCGCTGATGGAACGTTCATCGTCTTCGCCCAGGGTTTCGCCCCGGGAAGCCAGGCTGTGCGCGGCCTGATAGTCCAGCAGGAAATTCATGCCGTCGACCACCGTGACCATGGTGTCGAGCCGGGCGATATCCGCCAGGCTCTGGCCGGATTCATCGCGAAAGGTGAAGGTTTCCGCCACCGGCAGCGGCTCGGAAATCCCGGTGGATTCGATCAGCAGGTAATCGAAGCGCCCGTCGCGGGCCAGCTTGCCCACTTCCTCCAGCAGGTCTTCGCGCAGGGTGCAGCAGATGCAGCCGTTGCTCATTTCCACCAGTTTTTCTTCGGCGCGATTGAGGCTGACATCGCGCTGCACTTCGCTGCCATCGATGTTGATTTCGCTCATGTCGTTGACGATCACCGCCACCCGCAGGTGGTCGCGGTTGCGCAGGATGTGATTGAGCAAGGTGCTTTTGCCGGCGCCGAGAAAGCCGGACAGCACGGTAACGGGGAGACGGTCGGTCATGGGTTGTTCCTCATCAGGATCGCGGCTGGGTCAAAGCGCCCGTTGATGGCGTTCGCGCAGCTCTTGGCGTTCTTTGGCTTCGATACACAGGGTGGCGGTGGGCCGCAGCAGCAGGCGCTTGAGGCCGATGGGCTCGCCGGTGTCGCGGCACCAGCCGTATTCGCCACGGGCCAGGCGCTCCAGGGCTTCGTCGATCTTGTCCAGGAGCTTCTTTTCCCGCTCCAGCAGGCGCAGTTGCCACTGGCGCTGCTCTTCGGCACTGCCGATGTCGGCGGGGTCGCTGTGGGGTTCCTGCTCGCGCAGCTGGTCGAACTCGCCGGCAATGCGCTCCTGCAGATCACTGCGCTGGGCCAGCAGCAGCTGGCGAAAGAAGCCCTGCTGGGCTTCGTTCATGTAGTGCGTCTCGGGTTGGGCGAGAAGGTCTTGTTCAGTCATGGCGAGTCACGGGTCAGGCTGTGTTTTTATGTTATATTATAACAACACAAATTAGCCAACCTTCCCTTGCCGCCCACGACGAAGGGCGCGATGCTGCGCCCCTGTCGTCACGAGAATCGCCATGCGCCCTGTCCTGCCCACCCTGCTTTCAGGCCTGTTGCTGCTGGCTGGTCACGCCAGCGCGGCGGTGCCCAGTACCCTGGCCACCTGCACCCGCAGCGCCACCTTGCTGGCCTGCGTCGACCCGCTGGGCAACGCCTACAGCGTCGCCACGGCCGGCAGCACCACCTACCTGCGCGGCTTCGAGGTGATCGGCAAGCGCTATTGGGCGCAGACCAACAGCCGCTACGGGCAGCTGACGTTCTTCACCGGCCTGGCCTCCGACGGCGAGGCCTGGGTGGGCTACAGCCAGCGCGTGGGCTGGACCACGCGCAACC
The DNA here is from genome assembly GCF_032424515.1 of Pseudomonas sp. JV245A. NCBI lineage: Bacteria > Pseudomonadati > Pseudomonadota > Gammaproteobacteria > Pseudomonadales > Pseudomonadaceae > Pseudomonas > Pseudomonas sp. JV245A. Next base: position 16,078 of record NZ_VYKE01000079.1, on the reverse strand, counting down.
GCTTTTCCAGCTCCGGCGGCAGCCGCGGGCAGTTCACCTGCAGCCGCATCAGCGGCTGCTAGCGCCCTTTCCCGTACCGCCTGCGTAGGAGCTGGCTTGCCAGCGAAGACATCCTCAGCCACCCCATTCACCGGCCTCTTCGCCGGCAAGCCGGCTCCTGCAGGTCGGCGTTCAGGCGGGGCGGTTGTTCTTGGTTTCCTGGAGCCAGGCCATGTAGCTGTTAACCGGTGGGTTTTTCTCGAAGTAGCGCTGCAGGCCGTTGAACAGGCCATCGGCAATCGCCTGCTGGTGGCGCGCGGTGACCAGGCGCTGGCTGTCGCGGCTGTTGGAGATGAAGCCGGTTTCCACCAGGATCGACGGCACGTCCGGTGACTTGAGCACCGCAAAACCGGCCTGTTCCACACGCTTCTGATGCAGGGTGGTAATGCCCGACAGGCTCTGCAGCACAGTCCCGCCCAATTGCAGGCTGGCGGCGATGGTGGCGTTCATCGACATGTCGACAATCACCCCCGCCAGCATCGGATCCTTGTCCTTGAGGTTGAGCAGCGTCGTCGCCCCCAGCAGGTCGGCGCCGTTTTCCCGCTGGGCCATCAAGCGCGCGGTGGCCGAGGTGGCACCACCTTCGGACAGGGCGTACACCGATGCGCCGGATGCGGTAAGCCGCGGCGCGGCATCGGCATGCACCGAGATGAACATGTCGGCCTGGTGCTTGCGGGCAATCTCCACGCGTTTGCGCAGCGGCACGAAGAAATCATCGTTGCGCACCAGCTTCACGTCGAAACCCTTCTCGCGCTTGAGCCGCTTGGCCAGCAGGCGGGCGATGGCCAGCACCACATCCTTCTCCCGTTCGCCCCTGGCCCCCACGGCGCCCGGGTCCTTGCCGCCATGGCCGGGGTCTACTACCACGATGATGTCGCGCTTGGGATGGGGCTTGCCTGTCGTGGCCTCGGGCTTGGCCAGCGGCGCGGCGGCCGCAGCGATCGGCAGGGGCGGCCTGGTGGCCTTGGACAGATCCAGCACCAGCCGATGGCCCTGGCCATCCTGGGGCGGCAGGAGAAAACTGTGGAGCTGCACCGGCTCGCGCAGGTCGAGGACGATCCGCGTATCGCCCTGGCCGAAGTGCCCGGAGCGAATGGCGCGGATCACCGTGTTGGCCAGGGCCAGCTGGCTGAAATCACCGCTCAGGCGCGCGCCGTTCAAGTCGATGATCAAGCGCTCCGGGGCACTCAAGCTGAAGGTCTTGTATTGCACCGGGTGGCTCAGATCGAGCACCAGCCGCAACTTTTCTGCGTCCTTCCACAATCGTGCGTTGCGGATCTGCGCGGCGCAGACACTCCAGGGAAACATCAGGGCCGTACCGGCCAACAGCAGGTTGAGCAATTGACGTCTGTGCATGGCAAATACCGCGAAAAAAGGAGCATCCCTACTCACAAGACAAGATGAACAACCGTCGAGGAAAAATTTCCCATCGAACGTATTGTTATAATATAACATGTGAAATCACTTCCCACGACGGACCTGTTCATGAACGCGCTGACTCTGCCGGATATCGCCGCGCAGGCCTCACGCCAAGCCTTGCCCCTGGAATGGGTGGGCATGTGCGGCATTGCCTTACCTGTAGTGATCAACAACCAGCCAAGCGCAGCCAAGGCCGATGCCGGTGTCAGCCTCGACGATGGCGAGGCCCGGGGCATTCACATGTCGCGCCTGTATCTGGCCCTGGAAATGCTGGAACAGGAGAACCTCACCCCCGCTCTGCTCCGGCAGATCTTGCAGCGCTTTCTCGATAGCCATGAAGGCCTGGCCCACAGCGCCTACCTGCGCATTCAGTTGGATCTGCTGTTGAAACGCCCGGCCTTGGTCAGCCCGTTGGCCGGCTGGAAAAGCTACCCGCTGAGTATCGAAGCGCGGCTGAAAAACGCGATGTTCCACGTGGAACTAAAAATCGACGTGCCTTATTCCTCCACTTGCCCCTGTTCGGCGGCGCTGGCGCGGCAGTTGATCCAGCAGCAGTTCATCGAAGATTTTGCCAACCGGCCATTGCAACACGCCGACGTCCTGGCCTGGCTGGGCTCGCCCCAGGGCGTCGTCGCGACGCCCCATAGCCAGCGCAGCAACGCGGCATTGCATCTGCGCCTGGATGATTTCATCGACGAACTGCCGTTGATTGCCCTGATCAACGATGCGGAAAACGCCCTGGGCACCGCCGTGCAAACCGCGGTCAAGCGTGCCGACGAGCAGGCCTTCGCCCTGGCCAACGGGCAGAACCTGATGTTTTGCGAAGACGCCGCCCGCCGCTTGAACCTGGCCCTGCGCCGTTCCCCCGGAATCAACGCCTTTCAATTGCGGGTCGTGCACGCCGAAAGCCTGCATGCCCATGACGCCGTGGCCGAAAGCCGCTGGAACTGGGAGGCCTGATGATCCGCTGCGAACACCTGCGTTGGGGCGCTCCGGGGCAACCCCTGACTCCAGCCCTGGATCTGCACCTGCCCAGGGCCAGCCTGAGCGCGATCATTGGCGCCAACGGGTCGGGCAAGAGCAGCTTGTTGAAAGTCATCGCCGGGCTGCAGAAACCACTCGCGGGCAAGATCCACCTCGGCACTGCCCGAGGCGGCTTGTCCTTCTTGCCGCAGCAGCAACACCTGGATCGACAGTTCCCCATCAGCCTGGAAGAACTGGTGGCCGGCGGCTTCTGGGGCAAGCGTGAAGCGGCCAGGGTCAGGGCAGAAAAGCTGCGCACGGTCCTCGAAGACTGGTGCCTGAGCGGCCTGGAAAAGCGCCCGTTGATGGCCCTTTCCGGTGGTGAATTGCAACGTGCCCTGCTCGCCCGATTGAGCCTGACCGAAGCCCCCTTGCTGCTGTTGGACGAGCCCCACGCCGCCCTCGACGAAACCGGCCAGGCCCTGCTCTGGCGTCACTTGTACAACTGGCACGCTCAGGGCCGGACCCTGGTGGTGGTCTGCCATGACCTGGCCGCCGTGCGCCAGCACATCCCCCAGACCCTGCTGGTAAAAAGCAGTGGCTGCGTATTCGGCCCCAGCCTGGAGCTGATCGCCCCACAATCCTGCGCGCAGGTGGCTTGATGCACTTCGCCGCACATTTCTGGCAGCCGTTCAGCGAATTCCTGTTCATGCGCCGGGCCCTGCTCGGCGGCCTGCTGCTGGCCTGCAGCACCGCGCCCCTGGGGGTGTTCCTGATCCTGCGGCGCATGAGCCTGATCGGTGACGCCGTGGCCCACGGCATTCTCCCGGGCGCCGCCCTGGGCTTCTGGTTCGCCGGTCTCAGCCTGCCGGCGCTGACCCTGGGCGGCCTCGGTGCCGGGTTGGGCATGGCCGGGCTGGCCGCCTGGATCACCCGGCGCACCGGCCTGCGGGAAGACGCCAGCATCGCCGCCATCTACCCCATTTCCCTGGCCAGCGGCGTGCTGATCCTCGGGCTGGCGGGCAAGCGCCTGGACCTCTTGCACCTGCTGTTCGGCTCGGCCCTGGCGGTGGATGGCCCGACCCTGAACGGCATGCTGCTGGTCTCGCTCTTCAGCCTGCTGGCCATGGCGTTGATCTACAAAGCCCTGCTGCTGGACACCCTCGACCCGCTGTTCCTGCACAGCGTCAGCCGCCTCGGCCCCCTGGCCCACGGCCTGTTCCTGACCCTGGTGGTGCTCAACCTGGTGATAGGTTTCCAGGCCATCGGCGCGCTGATGGTGGTGGGCCTGATGATGCTGCCGGCCGCCGCCTCGCGTTTCTGGAGCCGACGCCTGCCCGCCCTGATCGGCATCGCCGCGCTGTTTGGCTGCCTCTCGGTGTGGCTTGGCCTGCTGCTGTCGTTCCATTACTCGCTGCCCAGCGGCCCGGCCATCGTGCTGGTGGCCGGCGGCCTGTACCTGCTGTCCGTGGTGTTCGGTCCGGTGCACGGCTTGCTGCACCGCCCACCTTTGCTCACATCCCCATGAGGTGTTTCCCGATGCGCGCTCTACTCGTGCTGTTCAGCCTGCTGTTGCCTTTGTCGCTGCCTACTGCCCAGGCGGCGGACAAGCTGGCGGTGGTCACCAGCTTCAGCATCCTCGCCGACATGACCCGCCAGGTCGGCGGTGAGCATGTGCACATCACCAACCTGGTGGGTGCCGACGAGGATGCCCACACCTACGAGCCGAGCCCGGATGACGCCAAGGCCCTGCTCAAGGCCCGGCTGATCATCAAGAATGGCCTGGGTTTCGAACCCTGGCTGGACCGCCTGGTGGCCAGCACCGCCACCCAGGCCCAGGTCGTCACTGCCAGCCGCGGGGTTATTCCGCGCACCCTGGAGGAAGACGGCGAAAGCGTTCCCGACCCTCATGCCTGGCACAACCTGGCCAACAGCGAGCTCTATGTGAGCAACATCACCAAGGCGCTGATCGCTGCCGACCCGGCCCACCAGGCCGACTACCAGCGCAACAGCCAGGCCTACCTGAAACAGATCTATCGCCTGCTGGCCGAGGCCAAGGCCAAGCTCGGTTCCCTGCCCCCGGGCAACCGCAAGATCGTCACCTCCCACGACGCCTTCGGCTACCTGGGCCAGGCCTACGGTATCGACTTCATGGCGCCCCAGGGCCTGTCCACCGAGCGTGAACCTTCAGCCGCCGAAGTGGCTGCGCTGATCACCCAGATCCGCAACGCCAAGGTCAAGGCAGTGTTCATGGAGAACATCAAGGACGCCCGCCTGCTCAAGCAGATCGCCGACGAAAGCGGCGCCCATATCGGCGGCACCCTGTACTCCGATGCGCTCTCGGCCAGCGGTCCGGCCAGTACCTTCACCGGCCTGTTCGAGTACAACCTCGACACCCTGTACGAGGCCCTGAGCCGACCATGATCCGCCGCCCACCGCTGTCGCTGCTGGATCTGGAAGCCGCGCCCCAAGGCAGCCGCTGGGCCTTGACCGCAGTGCTCGACGCCCTGCCCTGGAACAGCGACGGCCTGATCGCCGCCATTGCCCAGCAGCACGACAGCGGCGAGGTGCTGATGCTGGCCTGGATGAACCGCCAGGCCCTGGGCGAAACCCTGGCCAGCGGCCAGGCCTGCTACTGGTCGCGCTCGCGTCGCTGCCTGTGGCGCAAGGGCGAAAGCTCCGGGCATCGCCAGCGCCTGATCGAAGCGCGCCTGGACTGCGACGGCGATGCCGTGCTGCTGCTAGTGGATCAGCAAGGACCGGCCTGCCACACCGGGCGCCCCAACTGTTTCTACAACGCCATTCGCGATGGCGCGGTGGAAGTCATCAGTTCCCCCTTGAAGGACTCGCGCCATGATTCGTAAAAACCCCTCCGGCGATCTGCCCGTGATCGCCGAATCCGCCTACGTCGACAAGACGGCCATCATCTGCGGCAAGGTAGTGATCGGCGACAACGTCTTCGTCGGCCCCTACGCGGTGATCCGCGCCGACGAAGTGGACGCCAGCGGCCAGATGCAAGCCATCACCATCGGCGCCAACTCGAACATCCAGGATGGCGTGGTGATCCACTCCAAATCCGGCGCGGCGGTGACCATCGGCCAGCACACTTCCATCGCCCACCGCTCCATCGTCCATGGCCCCTGCGTGGTCGGCGACCGAGTGTTCATCGGTTTCAACAGCGTGCTGTTCAACTGCGAAGTGGGCGACGGCAGCGTGGTTCGACACAACTCCGTGGTGGATGGCCGCGACCTGCCGCCGGGTTTCTACGTGCCCTCCACCACCCGCATCGGACCCAAGACCGACCTGGCGCAGTTCCCTCCCGTGAGTGTCAGCGCTTCGGAGTTTTCCGAAGACGTGGCGCGCACCAACGTCGACCTGGTGCGTGGCTACAAGGCCCTGCAGAACGAGTTTTGAGCATGAGCCGAATCCTCATCCGCAATGCCCGCCTGGTGAACGAAGGGCGCGAATTCGACGCCGATGTGCTGGTGGCGCACGGGCGCATCGACACCATCGGCAGCCTGGACCACCTCAGCGCCGAGATCGAAATCGACGCCCGCGGCCAGTGGCTGCTGCCGGGCATGATCGACGACCAGGTGCACTTTCGCGACCCCGGCGCGCCGGACAAGGGCAGCCTGTACAGCGAGTCGCGGGCGGCGGTGGCCGGTGGCATCACCAGCTTCATGGACATGCCCAACACCTCGCCGGCGACCCTGGATCTTGCCGCCCTGAACGACAAGAAGCGCCGCGCAGCGAGCGTTTCGGTGGCCAACTATGGCTTTCACTTCGGGGTCAGCAACGACAACCTCGACCTCGTCGCCGCCCTGGACCCCACGGAGGTGGCCGGGGTCAAGGTGTTCATGGGGGCCTCCACCGGCAACATGCTGGTGGACGATCCCGAGGTGCTGGACCGGCTGTTCCGCCAGGTGCCGACCCTGCTCCTGGCCCACTGCGAACACACCCCCAGCATCCAGGCCCGGCAACAGCGCTGGCTGCAACTCTATGGCGAGCAGATTCCCGCCGCCGCCCACCCGCACATCCGCGATGCCGAGGCCTGCTTTCGCTCCTCATCCCTGGCGGTGGAACTGGCGAAGAAACACGGCACCCGCCTGCACGTGCTGCACCTGACCAGCGCCCGGGAACTGGCGCTGTTCGAGGACCGGCCCCTGGCGCAAAAGCGCATCACCGCCGAGGTCTGCGTACATCACCTGCTGTTCGATGACCGCGACTACCCGCGCCTCGGCCACCTGATCAAATGCAACCCGGCGATCAAGACCCAGGCCGATCGCGATGCCCTGCGCCAGGCCCTGAACAGCCAGCGCCTGGATGTCATCGGCACCGACCACGCGCCCCATACCTGGGAGCAGAAACAGCTGCCTTACAGCCGCGCGCCCTCCGGCCTGCCGCTGGTGCAGCATGCATTGCCAGCGCTGCTGGAACTGGTGGCCGACCGGGTGCTGCCCCTGACCACCCTGGTGGAAAAAACCAGCCACCGAGTCGCCGACCTGTTCGCCATTCCCGATCGCGGCTACCTGCGCGAAGGCTACTGGGCCGACCTGGTGCTGGTCCGCGCCGAGCCCACAGGCCTGGCCGTGGACAGCCAGCCGATCCTCGCCCACTGCGGCTGGACGCCCTTTGCCGGCCAGCGCTTTCGCCACAGCGTCAGCAGCACCCTGGTGTCGGGCCAGCTCGCCTGGCACCAGGGCCGCCTGTACGACGACTGTCAGGGCCTGCCCCTGCGCTTCACCCGTTAATAGCCCGACCCCAAGGACCGCCGAAGATGATCCGCATCACCCTGCCTGATGGCGCGTGCCGTGAGTACGACCAGCCGTTGTCCGTTTTCGAGGTGGCCGCCAGCATCGGCAGCGGCCTGGCCAAGGCCGCCGTGGCCGGGCGAGTGAACGGCCAACTGGTGGACTGTGACTACCTGTTGCACAGCGACGCCCGCTTGAGCATCGTCACTGCCCGCGACCCCGAGGGCCTGGAAGTACTGCGCCACTCCTGCGCGCACCTGCTGGCGATGGCGGTGAAACAGCTGTTCCCCTCGGCGCAGGTGGCCATCGGCCCGGTGATCGAGGATGGCTTCTTCTACGACTTCGCCTACGAGCGCCCCTTCACCCCAGAGGACCTGGAACTGATCGAGGCGCGCATGCATAGCCTGGCCGCCACCAATCATTCGGTGCGCCGCCGGGAATTGTCCCGGGAGCAGGCCCTGCAGCATTTCGCCGACCTGGGCGAGCACTACAAGGTCGAGCTGATCCGCGACTTGCCGCCAGATGCTGTGCTGTCGCTGTACCGTCAAGGGGATTTCGAAGATTTGTGCCGTGGGCCACACCTGCGTTCCACTGGCCAACTGCGCGCCTTCAAGCTGACCAAGGTGGCCGGAGCCTACTGGCGCGGCGACGCCCGCAACGCACCGCTGCAGCGGATCTACGGCACCTGCTGGGGCACCCGCCCGGAACTTGAGGCCTACCTGTTGCGCCTGGAACAGGCGCAACAGCGCGACCACCGTAAGCTCGGCCAGCAGCTGGATCTGTTCCATTTCGACGACTGCGCGCCGGGCTCGGTGTTCTGGCACGCCAAGGGCTGGACCCTGTTCCAGGAACTGATCGGCTACATGCGCAGGCGCCAGGAACAGGCCGGCTACCAGGAAGTGAACACCCCCGACGTGATGGACCGCGGCCTCTGGGAAACCTCCGGGCACTGGCAGAACTACCGCGACCACATGTTCACCACCACCACGCAAGACCAGCGCACCTTCGCCCTCAAGCCGATGAACTGCCCCGGCGCGGTGGCGATCTTCGGGCATGGCCGCAAGAGTTACCGCGACCTGCCACTGCGCATCGCCGAGTTCGGCAAAGTCCACCGCTACGAACCTTCAGGGGCCCTGCACGGCCTGTTGCGAGTGCGCCATTTCACCCAGGACGACGCCCACATCTTCTGCACCCCGCAACAGATGCAAAGCGAATGCGCAGCCACCATTGCCCTGGTATTCGACATCTACAAGGAGTTCGGTTTCGACCAGGTGGCGGTGAAGCTTTCGACCCGCCCCGACCACCGCATCGGCAGCGATGAGGTCTGGGACCAACTGGAAAAGGCCCTGGTCGGTGCCTTGCAGAGCATGCACATCGACTACCGGATCAACCCCGGGGAAGGCGCCTTCTACGGCCCCAAGCTGGAGTTCGTGCTGCGCGACGCCATCGGTCGCGACTGGCAGTGCGGCACTCTGCAGGTGGACCTCAACCTGCCCGAGCGCTTCGCCATCAGCTACATCGACGAGCGCGGCGAACGCTGCCAGCCGGTGATGCTGCACCGGGCGCTGTTTGGTTCCCTGGAACGCTTTATCGGCATTCTCCTGGAACACCATGGCGGCGCCCTGCCCCTGTGGCTGGCACCGCAACAAGCGGTGGTGCTGAACATCAGCGAAGCCCAGGCCGACTACGCCCGGGCCATCAGCGACAGCTTGCGCCGTCACGGGCTGCGGGCCAGCGCCGACCTGCGCAACGAAAAGATCGGCTACAAGATTCGCGAACACAGCCTGCAGAAAGTGCCTTACCTGCTGGTGGTCGGGGAAAAGGAAAAGGACGGAGGCTACGTCAGCCTGCGCAGCCGAAATGGCGAAGACCTGGGCCGCCTGAGCCTGGAGCAGGCCCTGGCCCGGATGCGCTAGGCGCTGCCCGGGGCACGGGCAGCGTCAGCGTCAGCCAAAAGTCAGGAGGCGCGGGGTTTGACCGTGCCGCAGTCCTGGCCCAGCCACACGGCGCGGGTGTCCATGCTGCCCTTCTGCTGCAGGCCGGTGGCGTTGAAGGTGCCGGCCACGTTGGTGGTGAACTCACGATCGCTGATGAACGTGGCCACTCCATTGCCCTGGGCCTTGGGGCAACTGAAGCGGAACTTCCATTGATTGCCACTGCGTTCGGTCACCTGCTGCTGGCAACCCGACTGCGGGTCCTGCAGCGGGATGGTGTCCGACTGCACCTGGGCCGGTGTCAGGCACACCCGAATCCCCTTGCCGCCCATGGTCACACCCTGTTTCTCCAGCATCGCCCGCTGTTGCGGGGTCATCTGCTGCTGCAACTGGCCGAGGATCAGCGACAGGTCCGGCATGTTCTGGTCGTCGATCTTCATGTTGCTGCTGGTCAGCTCCCACAACCCCGGCTGCAGCATCTGCGCCTGCGCCACCACCGGAAGCGCCAACCCCGCCGCCAAGGCCCAACCCAGTAAACGAAGTTTCATCGAATGACTCCTAGACAATAGTGGCCGTTAGACTTCAGCCGGGGCACGGTGTTGCATGCAGAATAAAATAGCGACATTCACCGTGGAACATGGTCTGTTAGGCATTGAATCTTCAGGAGCAAGGCTGCCCCATGGATTATTTTGGCCCGCACATCTTCGGCTATCTCATCGCACTGCTGCATTTTCTCGGGTTGATCGCCGCGATCCACGCGGTACTCACCGTCAGGACCGCCCAGGGCGCCATCGCCTGGGCCCTGTCGCTGCTGTTCATGCCCTACCTGACCCTGATTCCCTACCTGGTGTTTGGTCGCAGTACCTTCGACGCCTACATCCAGGCCCGGCGTCAGGCCAACGTGGAAATGCACAAGGCCATCAATGAACTGAACTGGCGTCCCTGGGTGGAAGAAGCCCTCACCGCCCGCGCCTCCAAGGCCTACGCCTCGCTGCGGGCCATGCCCAAGCTGGGGCGCATGCCGTGCCTGGCCAACAATCAGGTGCGCCTGCTGGTCAACGGCGACGCCACCTTCGAAGCGATCTTCAACGCCATCCGCCGTTCCCACAAGGCGGTGCTGATCCAGTTCTTCATCATCCACGACGATGACCTGGGCCGGCGCCTGCAACGCCTGCTGCTGGAAAAGGCCGCCGAGGGCGTGTCGATCCACCTGCTCTACGACCGCATCGGCAGCCACTCCCTGCCCGCCAGCTACGTACAGACCCTGCGCGACGCCGGGGTCCAGGTGCACGCCTTCGCCACCCGCAGTGGCTGGCTCAACCGCTTCCAGGTGAACTTCCGCAATCACCGCAAGATCGTGGTGGTGGACGGCATGCTGGGGTTCGTCGGCGGGCATAACGTCGGCGACGAATACCTGGGCAAGAAGCCGCCCCTGGCGCCCTGGCGTGATACCCACGTGCAGGTCAGCGGCCCGGTGGTGGCCTGCCTGCAGGAGTCCTTTGCCGAAGACTGGTTCTGGGCCGCCCGGGAACTGCCGCCGCTGATCCTCCCCGACACCTACCCGGACGACGGCGTGCTCTGCCAACTGCTGGCCAGCGGTCCGGCCGATGCCTACGAAACCTGCTCGCTGTTCTTTGTCGAGGCCATCCACGCGGCCACCGAGCGGGTGTGGATCACCAGCCCGTACTTCATTCCCGATGAGGCGGTGTTCGCTGCCCTGCGCCTGGCGGTGCTGCGGGACGTGGATGTGCGCATCCTGCTGCCCGCCCGCCCGGACCACCGCATCGTCTATGCCGCCTCCAGCCTGTACGCCTTCGAAGCGGTGCGCGCCGGGGTGCGAGTATTCCGCTATCAGCCGGGGTTCCTGCACCAGAAGGTGGTGCTGATCGACAACGAAATCAGCGCCATTGGCAGCGCCAACCTGGACAACCGTTCGTTCCGCCTGAATTTCGAAGTGATGCTGCTGACGGTGGACGACGACTTCGCCACCGAAGTGGAACACATGCTGGAAGCCGACTTCGCCAAGGCCCGGGAAATCGCCAAGGAAGAAAGCCGCCAGACCCACCGCCTGCAACAACTGGGCATGCGGGTCGCGCGGCTGATTTCTCCGATCCTTTAAGGGCCAGGCTTATGGATGATAGAGATCATCCCGGGTCCAGGGCAGTTCATGGCTGCCATCGGCATGGGGCTTGACCGCCAGGATCTGGTGCAGGTTGATCCAGCCCTTGGCAAAGGCATAGGCGCAGCCCGCCAGGTACAGCCGCCAGATCCGTAGCGCCTGCTCCGGAACCTGCCTGGCGGCGGCTTCCAGATTGTCTTCCAGGCGTTCGCTCCAGTGATCCAGCGTCCGCGCGTAATGCATGCGCAGGCTCTCGACATCGACAATTTCCAGCCCCGCCTCGCTGATGAACGCCGAGATCATTGCCAGGTGCGGCAGCTCGCCATTGGGAAACACATAGCGTTCGATGAAGTCCCCGGCCCCGCGGCCCACCGGGCGGCCGTCGGTGTGCTTGGCGGTGATGCCGTGGTTCATCACCAACCCGCCCTCGCGCACGGCCCTGAACAGGGTCTGGCAGTACTCCGGCAAATTGGCGTGGCCGACGTGCTCGAACATGCCGACACTGACCACCTTATCGAAGCGGCCATCCTGGGGCAGGTCGCGGTAATCCAGCAGTTGCAGGTCCACCAGGTCGTCCAGGCCTTCGGCGGTCACTCGCTCGCGGGCCAGGGCCAGCTGTTCCTTGCTCAAGGTGATGCCGAACACCTTGGCGCCGAACTCACGGGCGGCGTAGCGGGCCAGCCCGCCCCAGCCGCACCCGACATCCAGCAGGTAGTCCCCCGGTTGCAGGCGCAGCTTGCGGCACAGGTGGCGGAATTTGGCTTGCTGGGCCTGTTCCAGAGACTCGCTTCCGGTCTCGAAATAGGCGCAGGAATAGGCCATGTCGCTGTCGAGCCACAGTTGGTAGAAGGCGTTGGAAAGGTCGTAGTGATAGGAAATCGCGGCTGCGTCGGTCGCCTTGTCGTGCAGCGAGCGCACCGGCTGGTTGCCGTCGTCATCGTCGAGCAAGGCCTGGCTCAGTTCGTCGCAGACCCGGATGACTTCGCTGATGGAACCTTCCAGTTCCAGTTTGCCCTCGACAAAGGCGCCCCCCAAGGCGTCCAGGCTAGGGTGAGTCAGCTGCGCCACCAATTGCGGGTCCTTGACCACGATCGTGACGTTGGGCTCCGGCCCCAGATTGAATTCATGGCCATCCCAGAGCCGCAGGCGTAGAGGCAAATGCAGATTCTGTAAGGCCGGTGGAAGTTGCGCGAGCATGGAAAATCCCCCTTGTTTCAGACGTCTGAAATGAGGGTAGACCATCCTAGAAAATAGCAGGCTATCGATTTGATAGTGGTTTTCTATGATTCGCTGCGCATCACCAGGCCATCCTCGACCCACTGTTTCAACCAGGTAACCGCCTGCAGCGGGGCCCCCTCGGCATAAGTGACGGCCAGCCCGGCGCAGAGTTCCGCAAAATTCCACCGTTGCTCGATCATGCCCCGCAGCGCTGTGGCCTCTTCGGCTGGCAGGCTGCGATAACGGCAGACCCGGTCCGCTCGCCAGACCAGGCACAGCTGCTGCTGATCGAGTAAAGCACTGCGGGGGAAATCCGCCTGCTCCTTGACCGCGCGCCACTGGGCCACGCTGTTGTAGCGGCAGTCGAGCCATTGCACACAGGGCGCCAGGCGCAGTTGCAGCTGCGGCCATTGCTCGACATCCAGCCCGGCCATGGCCGCCACCGTCAGCACCTGGGCTTCGGCTGCGTCGAAGGCCAGGGTGAAGGCCCACTCCAGGCGCGCCAGTTCCGCCAGGGGCGCGCCCTGCTCCGGCACCAGATGGCCCTGGATGAATTCGGCAAAGCCCTGCCCCAGCCAGCGCAGGCTGAAATGCCGGGACGGGCACTGGCGAATGTAGGCCTGCGTCAGGGCCTGGAATTCTGCATCCCCCAGCCAGTGCCGGATGGCCGGGAAGTCGCTGCCCATGACCTCCTGCAACCGGGCCATGTAGGCATTGTGATAGATCGCCAGGCCGGTCTCCACATCCAGGGTCGGGCCACCGATCAGGCTGTCTTGCAGGACGGCGCGGGCCTGGGCCTGTTCGCCCAACAGATAGGCTTCAAAAGCCAGTTGCCAGTCGTTCAGGCGCATTGCTGCCTCCCGGCCAGGGTCTGTTGCCCGAGATCTCGGGCCTTGTGCAGTTCGCTGAGCAGCTCTTCCAGGGGCGGGAAATGATCGTCGCGCTCCAGCAGGGTGGCCACCGGCCCCAGGTGTTCAAGGGTGCGTTGATACAGCGCCCAAACGGGATCGCAGACCGGGTGGTCGTGGGTGTCGATCACGTAGTCGCCATAATCCTGATGCCCGGCCAGATGCAGTTGCCGCACGCGCTGCGCCGGCAGCGCCTGGATGAAGTGCCAGGGATCGAAACCATGGTTGCGCGAACTGACGTAGACGTTGTTCACATCCAGCAGCAGTTCGCAGCCGCTGAGCTGGCTCAAGGCGGCGAGAAATTCCCACTCGCTGAACTCGTCGGCCGCCGCCCGCACATAACTGGAGACGTTCTCCAGCACCAGGGGGCGCTCCAGAATGTCCTGCACCTGACGCACTCGCCCTGCCACGTAGTGCAGGCTCTCCTCGGTGTAGGGCAGCGGCAGCAGGTCGTGCAGTTGATGGGCGTTGCCCCGGCTCCAGCACAGGTGATCGGAGATCCACGCCGGGTTTGCCCGGCTGGCCAGTTGCCTGAGCCGCAGCAGGTAATCCCGGTCCAGGGCATGGGGGCCGCCGATGGACAGCGACACCCCGTGCATCACGATGGGGTAGCGCTCGGCGATCGCATCCAGGTAATACAGCGCCTTGCCGCCCTGCACCATGAAGTTCTCGGACACCACTTCAAACCAGTCGACGTCCGGCGCCTCGTCGAGAATCTGCTGGTAGTAGGCACTGCGCAAACCCAGGCCATAGCCCAGGCTGGAAGAAAATTCAGACATCGCCAACTCCTTGCCAAGTGGCCGCAGTGGTTGCCAACCCCACTGCGGCAGCACTCGAACGCCGCTTACTCGCCGACTTTGCCGCCTGCTTTGTCACACGCGGCCTGGGTCATGGCCTTGAAGCCCTGGCCTTTACAGGCGCCCATGCCCTTGCAGGCGTGATCCTTGGTCTTGCAGTCGTTCTGCCCTTTGCAGGCGTTGACGCCGTAGCAGTGCACCTGGGCATCGGCAGCAGACGCTTGAGTCACGACACCGGCAAACAGAGTGGCGGCAGCAAAAGCCAGGGCAGCGCCGGCGGCGGTTTTCTTCATGTTCATTTTTGTTTCCTCAATAGTCGCAGGGGATCGGCGGGTGCTTGTGCAATCCCGTCATAGCACTAGAGAGAGGAAGCATCCCGGCGTTACAGCCGGGATGAAAAAAACTGCGCGGCGGCGTCTACAGCTTCAACAGCGGCTCCTGGAAACGCAGCAGGCGACCGGCATTGCCCAACACCAGCAAGGTGCTCAGGTTGTGCAGCACCGCAGCGATCATCGCCCCCGCCGCCCCCAGCCAGCCGAACGCGGCAAAGGCGACGATGGCCAGGGTCCAGCCCAGGCCGATGATCACGTTGACCTGCAAGGTCCGCCGGCATTCACGGCTCAGGCGCACGCAGGTGCCCAGGCGTCGCAGGTCGCTGCCGATCAGCACCACATCCGCCGAAGCCAGGGCGATGTCCGCACCACCGGCGCCCATGGCCACCCCCACCACCCCGGCCTTGAGAGCCAGGGAGTCGTTGATGCCGTCGCCGACCACCATCGGCCGGAAGCCCTTGTCGATCTCCTCCAGTACCCGCTCAAGCTTGTCTTGCGGCAGGGCCTGGGCCTCGACGTCGGCGATTCCCACTTCCAGCGCCAGGCTGTCGGCCACACTCTGGCGGTCACCGGTGAGCAGCAACTGCCGGCCCAACCCCAGTTCGCGCAACTCGCCCAGGGCATGCCGGGCCTCGGGTTTGACGCTGTCGGCCAGCAACAGCCAACCGAGAAATTCGCCATCAAGCGCCAGGCCGGCAATCGGCCCGTCGTGCCCCGGCACCGGGCTGGTGTCGATACCCAACTGGCGGAACAGCTCCGGGCGGCCAAGGGCCGCTTCGCCCTCCTCGGTACGGGCCACCACCCCCAGGCCCTGGCGTTCATGAATGTCCCCCAGTGGCCATTGCTCTTCCTGGGGCACCAGCCCTGCCAGGGCCCGGCTGACCGGGTGGCTGCTGGCCGAGCCGAGGCTGGCGGCCAGAGTGAGCAGGCTTCGCTGGTCTTCCCGGGGGCTGTCGATGGCCTGCAAACGCAAGGTGCCGTACGTCAGGGTGCCGGTCTTGTCCACGACCAGGGAGGTCAGGTCCGCCAGCTCCTCGAGAAAGGCCGAACTGCGAATCAGGATGCCGTGGCGCGCGGCCACAGCGATCCCGGCGATGGCGGTGGCCGGCGCCGACAGCACCAACGCGCAGGGACAGGCCGCCACCAGCACCGCGAGCATGGCTTGGGCATCGTTGGTGATGAACCAGGTCACCGCCGCCAACAGCAACACCAGCACCATGTAACTGCCGGCATAGCGCTCCAGCAAACGGGTGATGGGCGGCTTGGCGCGCTCGGCGCTTTGCATCAGGGCAATCACCTTGCCCAAGGTCGACTCCTCGCCGGTACGGGTGACCTGCACACGCAACAGCCCATCGAGATTGATTGCGCCGCCAAATATCTGCATGCCCTGAACCGCTTCCAGGGGGACCGATTCGCCAGTGATCGGCGCGGTATCCAGGCTCGCCTGGCCGGACACCACCAGACCATCGGCGGGCACCCGATCGCCAGCGCGTACTTCCACCAGGTCGCCGGCCTTGAGGCTGGCGTTGTCCACTTCCACGACGCTGCCATCGGCCCGTACCTGTCGCGCCAGGCTGCGGGTCAAGCGGCCCAGGGCG
>NZ_VYKE01000078.1:0-27045 GCF_032424515.1 Pseudomonas sp. JV245A | reverse complement strand
TCGCCCTGGTCACCGGCGCCGCCCAGGGCATCGGCCGTCGCGTTGCCGAACGCCTGGCCGAAGAGGGCGCTCGCGTGGTGTTGGTGGATCGCTCCGAACTGGTCTTTGAACTGGCCGCTGCACTCAGCCCCCGCTACCCGGTGCTGGCCCTCACCGCCGACCTGGAGCAGTACAGCGAATGCAGCCGCATCATGGCCGCCGCCATCGACCACTTCGGCCGCCTCGACATCCTCATCAACAACGTCGGCGGCACCATCTGGGCCAAGCCTTTCGAGCACTACGAGCCGGCGCAGATCGAAGCCGAAGTGCGCCGCTCATTGTTCCCCACCTTGTGGTGCTGCCACGCCGCCTTGCCGCAGATGCTGGAGCAGGGCCGCGGCGCCATCGTCAATGTTTCCTCCATCGCCACCCGCAGCCTCAACCGCGTACCCTACGGCGCGGCCAAGGGCGGCATCAACGCACTCACTGCATGCCTGGCTTTTGAAACCGCCGGCCGCGGCGTGCGGGTCAACGCCACCGCTCCCGGCGGCACCGAGGCACCGCCGCGGCGCATTCCGCGCAACAGCGCCGAGCCCAGTACCGAAGAGCAGGCCTGGTACCAGCAGATCGTCGACCAGACCCTGGATAGCAGCCTGATGCACCGCTACGGCAGCGTTGACGAGCAGGCGGCGGCGATCCTGTTCCTGGCCTCCGACGAAGCCTCCTATATCACCGGCACGGTGCTGCCGGTGGGCGGCGGCGATCAGGGCTGAACGAGGGGCGAACTGGACGCCCTTACCTGTGGCTGGCCACGGCGGTGCTTATGCAGCTGGCCAGCCCGATGGCCTCTATGGCTGCGGTGGAATGGAGTAGGGCAAGGTGATCGGCGGTGCATCCTGCAGTTGCCGCGAAGACTGCGCCATCAGATAACCGATGATCTGCGCCGAGCTCAGCTCGATATGCAACATATCTTGATCGCCAAACCACTCGTTGGGCCAGAAGATCAGGTCCGAGGCATTGGCCTCGGGGAAGTTGGTTTCCAGCAGGTTCAGGGCGTAGTCCGTATCAGATTCCGTGCCCTCGCACTGGCAGATGAAATCCGCCACGGCGCAGGCCTCGGCGAAGCTCAGGTCGTCAACGTAGCGCTCCTGATGAAAGGCCGTGCGCAGAAAGTTCGCCGCGCTGGTATGGCTGTGCATATCGCGAAATTCGTGGAACTCGAAAGGCCGGCCGGCGTGGCTGTTCCACTGCTGGATCAGTGCATTGATCTCGGGGCTTTCCCGTTCCTGGTTGTCCCAGATCCGGTCGAGGATCTGCTTCAGCAAGCCCTTCATCAGCGCACGTATTTTCGGCGTGGCGGGTGTTGGTTTCAGCCGTTCCGGCATGGCCATGGGTGTCTCCCTGATTGTCATTTCGTTTGTAGGAGTCGGCTGCCGACGAAGGCGATCTTACGGACGCTTTCACCGGCAAGCCGGCTCCTACGGGGGCGTGCTTGTGTAGAAGCTGGCTTGCCAGCGAATACGCCCGCAAGGCCGCCCCCATTCCCGAGCGGCGCACAGGATAGGCCCTTCGCGCCGCCGACTAAAGCGCCGGCCCCAGCAACAACAATGCACACAGCCCGCCCTCAGGCCGATTGCGCAACTCCAGGCGACCGCCGATCTTGCTGACGATCATCTGCACAATCGCCAGCCCCAGCCCGGCGCCATTGGCATTGCCCTGGCTGTAGAAGCGCTCCAGCAAACGCTCGCGCTGCTGCTCGTCGATACCCGGCCCCGCATCTTCCACACACAGGTGCATCGCGCCGTCCGCCTGGAGCCGCAGGCCGATCCGTACCTCGCTGCCCGCTGGGGCAAAGTTCAGGGCGTTGGTCACCAGGTTCTGCAGGGCGATGGCCAGGGCCACCGGGTCGGTAGCGATCAGGCAGCCTTCGTCGCCTTCCAGCACCAGTTCGACGTCTTTCTCCAGGGCCAGGGGCGTCAGTTCCGCCAGCTCTTCGCGCACCAGAGCGCTGAGGTCGATGCGGCTCAGGCGCGGGCTGTTCAGCTGCGGTTCGATGCGCGCCATGGTCAGCAACTGGCTGCCGATGCGGGTGGCCCGGTCGACGCCGCTCACCAGAAAGTCCAGGGCTTCCCGGCGTTGCTCCGGGCTGCCGGCACTCTGGGCGTTCTGCGCATGAATCCGCAGGATCGCCAGGGGCGTGCGCAGTTCATGGGCGGCGTCGGCGATAAAGCGACGCTCGCGCTCCAGCAGGCTGTCGATCTGGGCCAACAACTGGTTGAGGGCGGTCTGCATCGGCTCCAGGTCCTGGGGCAGGGGCTTGAGGCCGAGCGGCTGCAGGGTGTCGCTGCTGCGCCCGCGAATGGCCCGGGCCATGGCCCGCAGCGGCGCCAGGCCCCAGCCGATGGTCAGCCAGATCAGCAGCGCCAGCAGCGGCACGCCGATCAGGGTCGGCCACAGGGTATGGCGCACGATGCGCTGGATCAGGTCCTGGCGAATGTCATCGCGCTCGCCGACCCAGATCAGCAATCCCTGCTGCGGGTCGGCCAGCAGGAAGGCGCACCAGTCCTTGCCGTTTTCCAGGATGTCGTGGGCCCCCAGGGTGGTGGGCGGCGCCTCCAGCAGCGGGGCCTCGGCGGAGCGCATCAGCAACTGGCCGTCGTCGCGCCAGACCTGGAAGGTCAGGCGGGTTTCATAGGGGTGGGCGGCGCCGTCCACGCCGACCCGGCTCATGGCCTGGTCGAAGGCCTGGTGCAGGCGCTCCCAGTCCGCCGCGTCCGGCTTTTGGGCCGGGTCGCGCTGGCGCAGTACCCCTTGCAGCAGGCGCGCGCTCTGGGCCAATTGGGCGTCGTAGACCTCTTCGATCTCATGGTGGCTGTCGCGCAGCACCAGCCAGCTGATCAGCAAATCCCCCAGCAACACCAGCACCAGGACCGGCAGCAGAATCCGCGTGCGCACCGAGTTCATGGCTTGAGCGCCAGCACGTAACCGACGCCGCGCACGGTGCGGATCAGCTCGCTGCAGAGCTTCTTGCGCAGGTTGTGGATCAGCACTTCCAGGGTGTTGCTCTCGACCCGGTCCTGCCAGCCGTACAGCGCCCGGGACAGGCGCTCGCGGGTCACCACCTTGCCCGGGCGCACCATCAGCTGGTGCAGCAGCTGGTATTCCATGGGCGTGAGCACCACTTCGTTGTCTTGGTAATGCACCTGCTGGTTGGCCGGGTCGAGGCGGATGCCGGCGTGTTCCAGCAGCGGCTGGGCACGACCCTGGCTGCGGCGCAGCAGGGCGCGGACCCGGGCCTTGAATTCCTCGACGTCGAAGGGCTTGACCAGGTAGTCGTCGGCCCCGGCATCCAGCCCGGCGATGCGCTCGGCGGTGCCGTCGCGGGCGGTGAGAATCAGCACCGGCAGGTCCTGCTGGGCGGCGCGCAATTGCTGCAGCAGTTCGAGGCCGTCGAGCCGCGGCAGGCCCAGGTCCAACAGCAACAGGTCGAAGCTTTCGGTGCGCAGGGCGTGCAGGGCGCTGGCGCCGTCCTGCAGCCAGTCCAGGGTGTAGCCTTCGGCGCTCAGCGCCACGCGAATGCCCTGGCCGAGGGCACGATCATCTTCGACAAGCAGCAGGCGCATGGGCGGTTCTCGGTAGGGCGAGGGGCAGGGAAGGGGCGCATGATGACGCCGGCCAAGCTTGGCCGGCAGGGGGTTGTCGCGGGGAAAATGTTACGGCGCGTTGCCAACTAAGCTTTCACTAAGCTTGGTTTTGCACAGTGGAATCTCCCCCATCACCGGAGCGTTCTCCATGCGCAAGATCTTCCTGCTGTCCCTGGTTCTCGCCAGCCCCCTGGCCCTCGCCGGCCCGCAATGCACCACCGCCGAACGCTCGCAATGGCAGGATCAGAAGGCCTTTCAGGAACAGCTCAAGGCCCAGGGCTACGAGATCAGCAAGTTCAAGGTCACCGACGGCAACTGCTACGAGATCTACGGTTTCGACAAGGACAAGCGCAAGGTCGAGATCTACCACGACCCGGTCACCGGCAAGGCGGTGAAGACCGAGATCAAAGGCTGATGCCAGAGGCTTCCCTGCGGCTGTGGGACCCGCTGGTGCGACTGTTTCACCTGTCCATCGCCGGGGTCTTTATCGGCAACTACTTCTTCAATGAAGCCGGTGACGACTGGCACGTCTGGCTCGGCTACTACGCCATGGCCTGGCTGCTGTTGCGCACAGCCTGGGGATTTGTCGGGCCGCGCAGTGCGCGCTGGTCCGACTTCTGGCCGACCCGGGCCCGGCTGGCGCGGCACCTGCGCTCGCTGCGGGTCGGGCGCCCCGAGCATCGCCTGGGGCATTCGCCCCTCGGGGCTTTAGTGATGTTGCTGATGCTGCTGGCGCTGTTGCTGATCGGCATCAGCGGTTTCCTGATGCAAGAGATCGATGCCCTGTGGGGCGCCGATTGGCCGCTGCAAGTGCATGAGACTAGCGCCGATGTGCTGCTGGGGCTGGTGCTGTTGCATGTGTGCGCGGCGATTTTTGAAAGCCTGCAGGTGCGCGACAACCTGCCGTTGTCGATGCTCACCGGCCGCCGTCGGCACTTGCCGGACAGTGATCGGCACTAATGGTTTTTCCCTTGTTCCCACCCTGTATTTGCCACGGGCTCCTGTATGCGTGCGCTGTCCTTTCGCCTGATCTTCCTCTGCGGCAGCCTGCTGTTGGCCGTCGTCTTTATTGCCGCCTGGCGCAGCCATCCTCCCCATCAGCTGGCGCCGTTTGCCCAGGCTGTGGTCAGCAGCGATACGGCTACGACCAACAGTACGCCGCAATACAACAGCCGTTTCGTCTCCTCTGACCTGGATGACTTCGTGCATTCGTCCTCGGTGACCGCCTTGCCCGGCGGTGACCTGATGGCCGTGTGGTTCGCCGGCTCCCGGGAAGGCGCCGCCGACGTCCAGGTGCGCAGCGCACGCTTTGACGCCAAGACTGGAGAGTGGGGCGCCGAGCAGGTGCTGGCCACCCGCGAATCAACCCGTGACGGCACCGGGCGCTACATCCGCAAGCTCGGCAACCCGGTGATCGCCCTGGGCCCGGACCAGCGCCTGTGGCTGTTCTACGTCTCGGTGTCGGTGGGCGGCTGGGCCACCAGCGCCATCAACCTGATGGTTTCCGACGACCTGGGGCGCAGCTGGTCGGCGCCGCGACAGCTGGTGACCTCGCCGTTCTTCAACATCAGCACCCTGGTGCGCGCCGCGCCGGTGTTCCATGCCGACGGCTCGATCGGCCTGCCGGTGTACCACGAGTTGATGGGCAAGTTCGCCGAGTACCTGTACCTGAGCGCCGACGGTGCGGTGATCGACAAATTCCGCATCAGCCGTGGCAAGCACTCCCTGCAACCGACCATCGTGCCCCTGGACGAACGCCGCGCCGTGGCCATGCTGCGCTACGCCGGCGACACCCACCACAAGGTCCTGGCCAGCCGCACCGAAGACGCCGGGCAGACCTGGAGCGAGCCCTATCCGCTGCAACCGTCCAACCCCAACTCATCGCTGGCGGCGGTGGGCACCGACGACCAGGGCGTGCTGGTGGCCCTCAACGACCTGCAGGACGGACGCTTCAAACTCAGCCTGTACGGCACCGATGCCGGCCTCAGCCAATGGCGGCCCCTGGTGGAACTGGACCAGTCCCCCGATCCCCTGGGCCAGCCGTTTTCCCACGAGGCCTACAAGGACATCATCGGCGAAGGCTTCCGCGCCTCCAGCGGCGCCCGACGCCTGCCCCTGGAACAGCGCTTCCTGAGCAACCTCGACTACCGGGTGTGCAAGCCCCAGGGCTGCGACTTCGAGTACGAATACCCCTACTTCAGCCGCGGGGCGGACGGCCTGTACCACCTGGTCTATTCCTGGAACAACACCTTTATCAAGCACGTCAGCTTCAACGCGGCGTGGCTGGCGGAGCGCTTGTGATGCTGTCGCTATGGCAAGCACACCTGAGTTTTATCCTCCTGGGCTTCGTGCTGCTCGGCAGCCTGCGCCTGACCGCGCCCTGGCGGCCCTGGCTGCTGCCCGTGCTGGCCCTGGTCAGCTTTATTCCACTGAACCAGCTGCCGCTGGCGGCCTATGTGCGCAGCTTCACCGATGACCTGGCCATCAGCACCCTGGTGCTGCTGGGCTGGGTCAGCCTGCGGCACTTGGGGGTGATTGCGCCCTTGCCAGCCAAACACCGAGTGCAGGTTTTGCTGCTGTTTATCGGCCTGACCCTGAGCCTGTACCCCGCGACCCTGGGCCTGACCTACCTCGACCCCTACCGCTGGGGCTACAACCCACGGCCGATGATCGTGCTGATGGGCCTGGCGGCGCTGGTGCTGCTGTGGCAGCGCAACCTGCTGGGGGGACTGATGCTGGCGGCCGGGACCCTGGCCTTTGCCCTGCGTCTGAAGCCTTCGGAAAACTACTGGGACTACCTGCTGGACCCGCTGCTGGCGGGCTACTGCCTGATCGCCGGCAGCGGCGCGCTGCTGCTGTGGCTGTGGCGCCGCTTTGCCCAGCGCAGCCGCGGGCAGCCCCTTGCCGGGTAAACCAACAGGCCGCGCCGCGGCCTTCGACAACACCACACAGAGGTCAATGATGGGCGGGTTGCAATCACGCCGCTTGCGCTACGGCGTGGGCGCAATCGGGCTGGTATTCGGCTTGCTGGCACTGCTGCGGCTGCTGTTCGCCGTGGGGTTTTCCGAGGTGGACCTGAGCGCCGCCGACCAGCGCGAGGCCATCCTCCAGACCCTCGGCATCGGCCTGCGCTTCGACCTGCGCCTGACCTTGCTGATACTGCTGCCCCTGGCCCTGCTGGCCTGGCTGCCGCGCTGGAACCTGCTGCGCCAGCCAGCCCTGCGCTGGCTGGCCCGGGCCTACCTGCTGCTGGTACTGGGCGGGGTAGGGCTGCTGTACATCATCGACTTCGGCCACTACGCCTACCTCGGCGTGCGCATCAACGCCACGGTGCTGCGCTACCTGGACGACGCACAGATCTCCCGGCAAATGCTCTGGGAAAGCTACCCGGTGCTGTGGATCGTCCTCGCCTGGGGCAGCGCCCTGGCCCTGTGCTGCTACGCCTTGCTGCGCCTGGAACGCCTGACCCTCGACCGCCCGGCGCAAACCCTGGGCCGCTGGTCCCTGGCCAGCGTCAGCGTCCTGGGCATCGCCGCCGTGTTCCTCGCCCTGCTGGGCCGGGTAGAAAACCTCAACCTGGAAAACCCCGTGCCCTTGCGCTGGAGCGATGCCTACTTCTCCGGCAACAGCCAGATCGCCGCCCTGGGCCTGAACCCCGTGCTGTTCTTCTACGACACCCTCAAGGCCGGCCAAGCCCAGTACGACGAAGCCCAAGTGCGCCAACACTACCCGGCCCTGGCCCGCTACCTTGGCGTCGACTACCCGGACCCGCAGCGCCTGAGCTTCACCCGCCAGCAAGGCGTGCAGCCGTACCGCATCGACCGCCCCCGGCCGCCCAACGTCATCTTCGTCATGCTCGAGTCCCTCGGCACCAGCGCCGTGGGCGCCTACGGCAACCCGCTCAACCCCACCCCCAACCTCGACCGCCTGGCCCGCCAGAGCTGGTTCTTCAAACACTTCTACGTCCCGGTCACCGGCACCGCCAAGACCGTGTGGGCCAGCATCACCGGCGTGCCCGACGTCACCCGCCAAGAGACCGCCACCCGCCAGCCCCTGATCACCCGCCAACACAGCCTGATCAACGCCTTCAGCGACTACCACAAGCTCTACCTGATCGGCGGCAACGCCGGCTGGGCCAACATCAACGGCCTGATCCGCCAGAGCATCGACAACGTGCGCCTGTACGACGAAAGCCACTGGCAATCGCCCCAGGTGGACGTCTGGGGCATCTCCGACCTTGACCTGTTCAAGGAAAGCGACCGCCTACTGCGCGCCATCCCCCAGGACCAGCCGTTCTTCGCCTACCTGCAAACTTCCGGCAACCACCGCCCGTTCACCATCCCCAAGGACAACGACGGCTTCCAGGCCCAGGACCTGCCCCTGGAACAAGTCCAGGCCGCCGGTTCCCGCAGCCTGGAGCAATACAACGCCGTGCGCCTGCTGGACTTCAACATCGGCCGCCTAATGGAGATCGCCAAAGCGGGCGGCTACTACGACAACACGATTTTCGTGTTCTTCGGCGACCACAACACCCGCATCAGCCAGATCCCCCACATGGCCCCCGCGTTTGAACAGCTAGGGCTGGAAAGCAACAACGTACCGCTGCTGATCCATGCCCCGGGGATGTTGCAGCCCAGAGTGTTCGAAGAAGCCGTCGGCCTCGCCGACCTGCTGCCCACCGTAGCCGGCATGGCCGGGATGCCCTTCACCAATGGCGCCATGGGGCGGGACATTCAACAGCCTGCACCGGAAGGGGAGCGGGTGGTGCCGTTGGTATTGAGGGAAGGGACGTTTCCCGTGATTGGCGGCGTGACCAAGGACTTTTTGTTGCAGATGCAGCACGACGGCAGTGGCGCGACCTTGCATGATTTGGCGTCGAGCACCCCGCGTGAGGATGTGGCGCAGGAGCATCCGCAGGAGTTTGAGAGGTTGCTGGAGTTGACGCGGGGGATGCATGAGGGCGCGCGGTTGATGTTGTATCGGAATGTGCGGTGACACCGCGTAGTCATCGGTTGACGCCAGCCCGTGTAGGAGCTGGCTTGCCAGCGAAGGCGGCCGAAAGACCGCCTGAACTCTATTTAATAGGTAACCAGTTCAAGGCTGAATTTGCTGGTGGTTAGGCGATTGAGCGCTATATCAAGCGCCTGATCATCGAACAGCCTGTTCTTGCGAGCAGCAGAAGTTAGAGGGAGACGGGGTAAATCAGGCTTATTTTTAAATACATATCTGTGCCCCACCTGTCCTCCCAGGCCAGTGCTGCGTGACATTATCCGCGCCTTCGGCGCATGGACAGCTGCGTTGGGTGCCTGATACCTTATCGAAAGGTAATACCTTTAGATAACAAGGGTTCGGCAATGGCCACTTCTATCAAGATTGATGACGAGCTAAAAAAGCGCATTCAGCATCTGGCGGGACTGCGTCAACGTTCGTCCCACTGGATTATGCGCGAAGCAATAGCGCAGTACGTCGAGCGCGAGGAAGCCCGTGAGGGCTTCAAACAAGAAGCGTTGGCGTCTTGGGCGGCGTATCAGGAAACGGGTCGGCATCTGACCGGCGAAGAAACTCGGGCCTGGCTCAATACCTGGGGTACCGAGGCTGAGGCGGAGCTGCCTAAGTGCCACGATTGATTCTCACCGAAGGTGCTGCGCAAGGGTTGGAGCGTTGTCGCCAGTTTCTAGTCGAGAAAGGCCCGCTGATCGCTCAACGAGCTGCCCAAGTGATTGAGCGTCAAATCGCTCGACTGGAGGAAGACCCAGAAATCGGTCGTCCCTTTCCAGAACTGCCGGAGCTGCGCGAGCTGATCATCGAGTTCGGTGATTCGGGTTATGTCGCACTCTACCGGCATGAGCGTGCGGATGATGCTGTTTACCTACTTGCCTTTCGGCATCAGAAAGAAGCCGGTTACTGAGTTTTCGTCGCAAGCTGTTTAGCGCTTCAATCAGATGGCAACGGAGTAAGTCACGGCTTACCCCGTTTTCTCCTTCCTCAGCTTTGCTGAATGTTTTCTGCCGGTCTATTGGCATCCAGCAACGAATCCACCACCGCTCTAGCCATCTCCACCGAATGAATCATCGACCAAATCAACCCACGCTCCACACCGCTGGCGCGCTCGGTGATTTCATCGCTGACCTGTACCGCACAGTCCAGCAGCAACGACACATGCACCAAGGCTTCTTCGGCATTGATGCCGGGGCGGACACTGAACATGAATTGATGACCTACTGACGTAGGCACGGTGTCTTTCAGGCTATTGAGGATCGAGGTTTCGGCGCTATGCGTGGCCAAGGCCAAGCGAATTCGCTGGGTGTCGATATCGTGTTCGGGGGGTCTGAATTGCCCAGGTAAGGGCAGGGGCGGATCGAGAACGAGCTTTTTCATGGTGCATCTCCAATATTAGTGGGTGCGCCAATGTGCTATTTCGAGCTGCTAAACCCGATCACTGATGTGCAGCGATGGACCGAGCCTAGGCAGCACTTTTTGAAGTTACAAGGCGTTTGAACTCTCTAGGAAAAGTTGCTCAATAGAAAGGGACTAGTCTTACACGGAGTTGTGAATTGGGCAGTGAATATGGCACCTGAAAGGTAGAGAGGGGGGAGTCTTCGCTAGCCTTCCAGTGATAGCAGGATTGGGTACGCCATCACCGGAATAGGAAACCTGACTAACGACACCTACAAAGCTGACTCCCCCTCTGCCAGTCGGTTGGCAAAATATTGCGCCGTCTCTGGGTCGGTACAATAAAGGTAGCAGCCCTTCATTCCTCGGGTCATCAAGGTCCGATAGGTGTTCTTGATGATGAGATCAGTCTCTTGTCGCGTGAAGTCGGGCTGCTCTTTCATCAGCCTTTTCCAACCACGAATGGTCTTGTCGTATTTGTCTCGCGCTTTGGGGGATGTCACTACCTTTCCATCGCGCACGATCAAATCTGGCCCGATGATCACACCGATATAATCCACCTCTAGCCCTTGGCAGGTGTGAATGCAGCCGACCTGATCCACAGATTTATCCGCGATGATCCACAGACTGCCGTCTTGATCCAGATTCCATTGGCGGGCGTAGTGTTCACCGATTTCAATGTCTTTGGCTTTAGGGTCTTTCTTGCTGCTCCATGGCCAGCAATAACCCGCGACGACACGCGCCTTGTTTCCGTGGTTCTTTTGTTCGATTGCCTCATGCATTGCTTGTGGCGAGTCGAACACTTTGAACTCGTATTCACTGGCATCGAGTATTGGGTTCGCGGTTTTGCGAATGCCCAGGACGTCATCTAGCCATGCCAGGTAACCATCGGAGCCACTGCAACGGAATTGGGAGGACAAGGTGTACTCCTCCACCGTTGCCCCTCGGGCCTTAGCGAACTCTCGGATTGCTTGTTTGCTGCCAATATCCTTAAGGGTTACGCGTTGATCTTCGTCGATAAAGAACACTGAGCATTTCGCGGACCCAATCAGTTCTTTGATCTGGTTTTCACCCTCGTTGCCATAAAACCCGCTTTTCTCATTCAGCCTGTGAGCCTCATCAATGATCAGCGCGTCGTAAAAGTCAGGCTTGATTTCGGTATAAGCCCCCGAACCGGAGAAAAGGCTGGAGAACTTGGTGGGTTTGACAGTGCCGACCAGTTTCTTTTCGTACACGGCACGTGGGGCGGCATTTTTTGAGACATACCTGCTCATCAGTCTTAAGGCCGTGAGCCTGACCAACAGGTTGATGGCTACTACTGTCTTTCCGGTACCAGGGCCCCCCTCAATGATCAGCACCTTCGGAGCATCGGCAGAGGCCTCTGCGACCGCCGCAAGTACTGACTCGAAGACGGTCTTTTGATCATCAATCAGAACGAACTCAGGCTTACCTTCCATTAGCCCAGTTAGTGCTTCAGCCAAAGCCTTGGAGGGGCGGCTTTTACCGCTAGAAAGCTCGTAAAGAACTTCTTGGTTGTCGCCGTAATAGATGTGCTGTTTGAGGAAGCTTCTCAGTTTCGTCAGCTCGTCAGGACCTTTTAGGAACAAAGGCGCTTTGCTGGTATAGGCATCGTAGTGAGCCGAGTTGATAACGCCATCGCTGACATAGTTATGCAGGTAAGCGCACGGGTGGACTTTGATGCCTTGGTCATAGACGGCTTCATTGAAGCCTTCCAGCAAAGTGGCGTAAGACCACACCTGATAGGAAGGATGAATGGTTTCAACATGACTGGCACCCAGCGCGGTTTTTACGATCGCATCTTTACTGGTGGCGCTGGCTTTGCTCCATTGCTTCAGTTCCACCAACACGGCATTTTTACCCTGGTGCTGGTCGTGGCCTGTTAGCAAGAAATCGATACGTTTCATGGATTGCGGAATATGTAGCTCAATGGCTACTCCGGCATCCTCCGGCAGGTCCTTGTCTCTTAAGACCTTGGCCATGTAAGTGAGCGATCCCTGCCAAGATCGGATCTCTGAAGCCGCCACTTTCTTGCCAGTAGCCTCTTTGAAGTGCTTGAGGATCACCTCTTCAATATCGTTGTTGTCGCAAACGTCGAGGAATTGTTGTTTGGTCGCCGAGTAAACGATCACAAGTGGTCCTTAGAGCCCAGGGGGTCAGAGTTGGTCGTACTTCTTGCTGGTGCTTTTGGCTTTGTCGACGGGGTACTTCTGGCCGTTCAACGCGAGTTTGTTTGTCACCGCCTCGTTTAGATCGACGCCCAGCACCGTGCTTAGTCGCACGAGGTACATGAGTACGTCGGCCAATTCATCTTTCACGGCTTGAGCGGTTTCTGGACGTTTGGCTGCATCCTTGGCGTCGGCTTCGCTCATCCACTGGAAAATTTCGCAGAGCTCGCCGGTTTCACCGGTGAGGGCTAGGAGCAGGTTTTTGGGGGAGTGGAACTGTTGCCAGTCGCGATCGTCTGCGAAGCGCTGTAGAGCAGTTGCTAGGCGATGGGTGTCGATTAGTGCTTCAGTGGGGGCAACTAGAGTGCTCACAATCTTGCCTCGTAGTTTGACTACAGCTGGCGCGACTGAGAGCTGTGTCAGAAATGGGAAGGAAGATTGTAGGAGATTTCGATTTTTGAGTAAGGTTTTTTACCGGTACTCGTTGAATTACGGTTCGGAGCTTGTTCAGCCGCCAAAACGTATCCATTTTCTAAAGCAAACAACACCAAATGGGACAGTGTTGCCAGAGGATGTTGGCTAAAAAATGATTGTACTGTTTGAATACAGAGCTATTTAACCTTTAAAGGTTTTAGCAGCGTGAAAACAAACCTATTCCGGGGCTGACGTCCTAACTTTTGCTATCCTGCGCCCCTTTTCCCCACCGCAAGGAGCGCAGGCATGACCCAGCCCATTGGCAGCAGTTCACAAACAAGGGCTAGCCAACAGCGTCACCTGCCACACCTCCTGTTCCGCCTGACCGCCGCACTCTTGCTCGGCCTCGGGCTCATCACCCCAACCGCCCAAGCCAACCCCACCACCACCTACCGCGGCACCCTCGGCTCCACCCCGGTTGAACTGGCGCTCACCTACGACTCCCAATACGGCGGCGGTATGTCCGGCTATTGGTTTTCCGAGTCCGAGCGCTTGCCCATGGCGTTGGAGTCCACGCCTTTCCATCCCGGCTCCGCGCTCTTGATCAACATCATGGACAACCCGACTCTGCCGGCGACGGCGGTGTCGTTGCAGCCGTTCGCCGAGGGGGCGCAGGCGTTGCAGGGCAGTCTGGTGGATCTGCGCACGGGCACGCAGCAGCCGTTGCAGTTGCAGCGGGTGACGCGCTTTGGTGGCAGTCAGCGGGAGGCGTTTGAGGGGGAGTTGCTGCAGCCGGTGTTCGATCGGGATTTCTATTTCAGTGTGCATGCCGCGCGCAAGGCCGGGGAGGAGGTGGCGCGGGTGGACAGTATTCGAGTCATGAGCCGCACCACCGGGCGGCGGGTGCAGGAGATCAGTGGGCAGTGGTGCCTATCTTCGGTGGGGACCAAGACCCTGACCTTCGGGCATTTTCAGGATGAGGCGCGGATCGATTTCCAGGCCCAGAGCTATCGCGTGGCCGAGGAGGATGGCCGGCTGTGGTGTTCGCCCACTCAGTATTATCTGTACAACCGTGAAGGCAGGAAGTATCTGCGCCACGCGCAGTTGGAGCAGTTCGCGTTGGACGGTACGTTGCGCTTTTCCCCCAGTGGCCAGATGGAGTTCAGCAAGCAGGACTTTATCAATTACGACCAGCGCACTCGGCGTTGGGATTATTACCGGGTGATCAGCCCTGATCGGCTGGAATATCTGTCGTCGGGCGAGGAGCGTTTCTGATGCGTGGGTTTGATGTTGCTCGGGGGCTGGTGGTGCTGGTGTTGGCGCTGTGGCTGTTGCCGGCGCAGGCGTCCCATGGGGTGTATGAGGGGACGTTGGGCAAGCAGGCGATTGTCTTGACCCTGGGTAGCCAGAATGCGGTCTACCAGGGCACCTATGCCTATCAGCGCTATCGCACGCCGATCCGCCTCAAGCCGACCTTCAGTTACAGCAACAAGGTGCTGGCCATGGATGAGCTGGACGAGCAGGGCTTGCCGGTGGCGCGTCTGCAGTTCAATGACTTGCTGAACTCCCGCCAGCAGGAGCAGGTGCGCGGCACCTGGACCAGTTATCGCACGGGCAAGTCCTTGCCCATTGCGCTGAAGCTGGTGGGGCTGGTGGATTCGGATCGCTCGTGGCCGCAGCCGGTCACCACGCTGTTGCAGAGTGCTTCCACCAAACGCTGGTATTTCCAGGTGCCGATGCCGGGCAATGATCAGCGGATTACGACGGTGGAGGTGATGGACAAGGCCACCGGCAAGTTGCTGGTGAGCCTGGCGATCGCGGCACCGGGCTGTCCGAATCAGGGGGTGGATACCTTGCAGTTGCAGGGTGAGGGGGAGCAACTGCGGATTGCTTTCAAGGACTGCACGTTTCCGGGGTTTCGGTGGAATGAGGGCGGTGGGAGCTTTGCGCCGTTGCCTTGAGGCCCGTTCGTTTGCGCCCTTTGGGGACGTGGCGGCTGGTGGATTAGATGAGTCTGGTGTTGAACCTGGAAGTGGTGGAGCCTCGTATGGATGACAAGCAATCCCCTGTGCTGATTCAGGTGTACATGGCCGATGACGATGGCGCCGTTCGCGAGGAGTTGCTGGCGCGGCGCATCGATGAGGATACCTACGAGTTGCTGTCTTCACCGGGGCTGGCACAGAACCTGGCGCGGGGCGATATCGTTTCCATCCGCAATCCCGATGCTCCGGCGCAAGTGCTGAAACGGGGCGGGAATTTCTGCATTCAGATCTATGCCGATTACATTGATCCGGCGGTGATCAGTGCGCTTGAAAACGAGGTCGCTGGTGAGCTGGGTGGAACCCTGGATGGGCTGTTCGAGGGGAACCTGTCATTCGCTGTTCCTGCAAGGAATGGCATGGACCGTATCAATGCGGTGTTCGATCGCTTCCGCGAGCAAACCGGGATCGAGTGGTACTACGCCAATGTCTATAAAAACCTCGACGACGATGAGGATGAGACGCTGTTGAACTGGTGGTTGGACGTGTGATCCTCCTTGGGGCTGCCGCCAGAGCGACCAAGTAACCGACCAAGTAACCGATCAAGCAGGTTGGCAGCTTCGAGTCATTGCAGAGTGACGCGCCTTGGTTTACCACGGCTCTCTTGAGGACACCTTCGCCGGTAAATCGGCTCCGAGCCTGTAAGGCAAATCTGTATTTTCGGTAAGCAGTGGCTGCCCTCGATGATTGCGACCACCCTCGGTGATGAGTAGATCAAACGTCCACCCCTTGCGATGCCTGGTTGCGGCAGGGGTATTGGTCTTTCCAGCGCCAGCAGGTTGTGTCGGACGAATGCCTGTCTGTTCGTCTGTACGGCCTTGCCGTAGATGGTGGAGCCATGTATACCGTTATCGAAACCGAGGTCTTCAAGCGCTACGCCGAGCCTATCTGGAATGACGCCGAGCGCTTGGAATTCATCACCTGGTTGGTCGCAGACCCATGGGTTGGAGACGTCATCCCCGGTACCGGAGGGCTGCGCAAGGTGCGCTGGTCTTGCAGTGGCATCGGCAAGCGCGGCGGCACACGAGTCATCTACTACAACCTGCTTTCGGAAGGTCTTATTTGGTTGCTGATCGTCTACACCAAGGCGAAGTTAGACAATCTGCCCATCGGCTTTCTGAATCAATTGAAAGAGGGAATCAGTCATGGACCATGAACTGCAGCAGTTTCAGAAGGATTTGCTGACTTCGGTGGGCCAGATGAAAGCCGGCAAGGCGGCGCGTGCAACGGTGGTAAAACTGTCCGGGGCGGCAGAGGCCCGGGCTAAGGTGGGGCTCTCTCAGAGTGCGTTTGCCACGCTGTTGGGGGTCAGCCTGCGTACACTGCAGGATTGGGAGCAAGGCCGGCGCCAGCCGACAGGCGCGGCTCAAACGCTGCTGCGTGTGGCCAGCCAGTACCCTGAAGCCTTGCGGGCTTTGCAGCCGGTTTGATGGCGAGTAGACCAGGCGCTGACAAGTCGGTCTTGATGACCGGCTTTTTTGTGCATGCCTGACAGATTCGCATAGTCACTGGTTTGCCAGCGAAGGTGTCCTTGAGACCGCCTTCGCCGGCAAGCCGGCTCCTACAATACAGCGGCTAACTTGAGAGGCGTATTCTCGCTGGGCGGTTGGCGCTGCATCAGAAATTCACCGAAGCACTCAACCGAGCCGTCAGCGGCGCGCCCTGGAACAGGTAGTCGTCGCCCATGTATTCCCCGGTGTCGCGCCAGTAGCGCTTGTCGAACAGGTTGTCCACGGTCAGGCGGAACACGGTGTCGTAGCCATCGATGCGGGTGCTGTAGCGGCTGCCGATGTTGAAGATGGCGTAGGCGCCGGTGGCGACGTTGCCCTGGTGGTCGGCGTATTGGCTGCCGCTGTATTGCATGCCGCCCAGCAGGGCCAGGCCGTCGAGCCAGGGCAGGGCGTAGTCGCCCTGCAGGCTGGCCCGCAGGCGCGGGACGTTGAGGGTCTGGTGCCCCTCGTAGGCCGGGGTACCGGTGCCCTCGACCCGGGAGCGGATCGCCGCGACGCTGGCGGCAATCTGCAGGCGTTGGGTGGCCCAACCGTTGGCGGAGAGCTCCAGGCCAGTGTTCTTTTGCTGGCCCTGCTGGACGTAGGTGGACCCCCCGGAGGCATCGGGGCGCGAGTACTGGTAGGCCTGGCGCATCTGGAACAGGGCGGCGGTAAAGCTCATGCGCTGCCAGTCGTACTTGACCCCGGCTTCGATTTGGCGGGAGACGGTGGGGGCCAGGGTGTCGCCATTGTTGCTGGCGAACCAGGGTGCCTGGCCACCCAGGCTCAGGCCCTTGCTGTATTGGGTGTACAGCGAAATGTTGTTGAGCGGTTTGTAGATCAATGCGGCCTGGGGCAGGAACACATAGCGTTGGGTGTGGCGATCGCGCACGCCGTCCTTGTCGAAGCTCTCTTCGTCCAGGCGTACTTCGCGCCCGCCGAGGACGGTCTGCCACTGTTCGTTGAAGCTGATGCGG
This sequence comes from Pseudomonas sp. JV245A, assembly GCF_032424515.1. Classification (NCBI taxonomy): domain Bacteria; kingdom Pseudomonadati; phylum Pseudomonadota; class Gammaproteobacteria; order Pseudomonadales; family Pseudomonadaceae; genus Pseudomonas; species Pseudomonas sp. JV245A. The sequence continues at coordinate 9,923 of NZ_VYKE01000078.1, read as the reverse complement.
TCGCTGAGGAACAGGCCGTATTGGCGGCTGTCCAGGCGTTTGTGGGTGTCGTTGAGGGCGCCGTCGTAGCGGCCGAAGTTCTCAGGCTCGCTCTGGATATTGCCCGTGCCAATCCATTGATTGATGGACTCGCGCCGGTCCACTACACGGCGAAACGCACTGGTTCCCACGCTCAACTCATGGCCCAGGCCTGCGGTGTCGAAACGACCATTGAGCACCGCCTGCACTTCATCGTTGCGCCGGGTGTCGTCGGGGCTGCGGAAGTCGTAGATGTCGTAGTTGCCTTCGGGGCTGAAGTAGTTGCCGTTGGCATTGATGCAGCCGGTGGTACAGCCGCCCCAGGCAAACGAACTGTAGTCATCGATCACCACCTTGCTGCGCGACGCACTGAGGTTGCCCTTCCAGTCATCGTTGAAGCGGTACTCGAAGTTGCCGCCGATGTTCAGCGATTCATTGGTCACCGGCTTTGACCCGCTCTGGTGCCCCAGGAGTCTTTTCGGCGAGGCGTGGTGGGGCAGGCTGGAGCCCCCCAGCAGTTGATAGCCCGGTGCCGAGCGCTGCTGCTTGTTCTGGTATTCGATGTCCAGTTGCAGCAGGGCGTCGGGGCTGATGTTCCAGTCCAGGGCCAGGGAGGCGAAGTCGCGCTGGCCATTGGTGTGCTCGACGTAGGAGTGCAGGTCTTCATGGGCCAGGTTGGCACGCAGGCCGAACTGCTGTTCGCTGCCGAACCAGCCGCCGACATCGGTGGCCAGGTAGCCGCTGCCGCGGTCGTCGGTGGAAACGGTCACCGAACGAATGTCCGTGGGCCGCTTGGTCACATAGTTGATCAGTCCGCCGGGCTCGCTGACCCCGCTTTGCAGGCCGGAAAGGCCCTTGAGCAATTCCACCCGCTGCTTGTTTTCCAGGGCGACGTTCTGTTCGCCGGTGATGGTGCGGTTGTTGATCTTGTAGCTGCTGGCGGCATTCAGCGAGAAGCCGCGCACCTCGAAGTTTTCGTAATAGCCCACCGGCGCGTAGCTCTGGCCCACCGAGGCATCGTTCTTCAGCACGTCGCTGAGCAGGCGGGCCTGCTGGTCGAGGATCATGTCTTCATTGATCACGCTGATGGAGGCCGGGGTATCCAGCAAGGGCGCTTCGCTGAAACCACCCACCGAGGCGCTGTCGACGCGATAGCCGTAGGGCTCTTCGCCGCTGACGGTCTGGGTCGGCAACTGGGTGCCCGCGGCGTTGGCCACGGCGCTGCTGCCGGCCAGCAGCAGGCCCAGGGTCAGGCGGTTGAGGGGCAAAGCTGAGCTGCAGGTGCGCGCGGGGGCAGTCGGGTGAATCCGGCTCATGAACAATCCTAGAAGGCGACGCGGCCCCATGGCAGAAGCCGGGGGAGGTTCCTGGGAAGGCTAGGAGCGTCGACCTGCGTGTGTAGTGAGGAACAGCGGGGGAGCCCTGCGGGCATCAGGTCAGGGCCTGGCGGTTGCCGCTGGGTACTGTCGGGCAGGCGCCATCATACAAGCTGCAGCGAGGGGGTAAAGGCGGAAGAGGCAGAAGATCGCGTGGCGGGAGTGGCCGCTTCAAGTCCTTGCGTAACAAGGCCGTGGGCAATCCTGCTCGGGCTCCGGGTGGCCCATCTGCAGGTACTTGATCCGCTCCTCCATGGAATCGACCTTGCGCAGCAGCAGGCTGATGAGTTTCTCATTCATCTCACGGGTTTCATCGACGACCAGGGACTTTTCCAGGCGGTCGACGATTTCATTGTTCATGCTGCGGTTTTCTCGTTTGGCAATGTGTTTGAGCTGGTTGTGCAGGTCGCCTGGAAGACGAACGATGAACTTTTGCAGGGAGGAGCACATAGCGGACCTCAGAGTAATGCCAAAGAGCAGCATCATAAGAATGAGGCAGGCTTGCTTGCTTCAAGAAAATTCTTAAAAGAATGAAAAATCGGCGATTTTTCATTAGGAAAGTTCTGATTCGCACCAGAACCGGCCTCTAATCCGATTAAAAAGCGGACCTGATTCAGGTCCGCTTTTCACCGGGGTCGTTCAGCCTATGACGTGGTCACCGAGCCTCAACGGCGATCCAGCCACACCGTCTGCGCATTGCAGAATTCGCGTACGCCAAAGTGCGACAGCTCGCGCCCGAAGCCGCTTTTTTTCACTCCGCCGAAGGTCACCCGGGGGTCGCTGGCGCTATAGCCGTTGATGAACACGCCGCCGGTTTCCAGCTCGTCGGTCATCTGCCGGGCCCGTTCCAGGTCCTGGGTGAAGATCGTGGCGGTGAGGCCGAACTCGCTGTCGTTGGCCAGTTCCAGGGCGTGTTGCGCATCCCGGGCGCTGATGATGGCGGCCACCGGGCCGAACAGTTCCTGCTTGAAGGCGGTCATCTGCTCGGTGACGTTGGCCAGCACCGTGGGTTGGTAATAGTTGCCGGCGCCTTCGACCTTGTCGCCGCCCAGCAGCAGGGTGGCGCCTTCGGCCAGGGTCGCCTGGACCTGCTGGTGCAGCTCGTCACGCAGGTCGAAGCGGGCCATGGGGCCGATGTAGGTGTCGCTGGCCAGCGGGTCGCCCATGACCAGGGCGCGGGTGGCTTCGACGAATTTGCGGGTGAACTCCGCGACCACCCCTTGCTCGATGATCAGGCGCTTGGCGGCGGCGCAGACCTGGCCGGTGTTCTGGTAGCGGCCGATCACCGCGGCCTTGACCGCTTGGTCCAGGTCGGCGTCGTTGAGCACGATAAAGGGGTCGGAGCCGCCCAGTTCCAGCACGCATTTCTTCAGCGCGGCGCCGGCCTGGGCGCCGATGGCGATGCCGGCGCGCACGCTGCCGGTGAGGGTCACAGCGGCGATGCGGCGGTCGGCGATGGCGCTGGATACGCCGTCCGGGGTGACGTTGAGCAGCTCGAACACCCCTTCAGGGAAACCGGCGCGCTGCATGGCGTCCAGCAGCAGGTAGGCGCTGCCCATGACATTCGGGGCGTGCTTGAGCACGTAGGTGTTGCCCGCCAGCAGCGCCGGCACCGCGCCGCGCAGCACCTGCCAGATCGGGAAGTTCCACGGCATCACCGCCAGGAGCGGGCCCAGGGGCCGGTACTCGATGCGCGCCTTGTCGTTCTCCACCAGGGTTGCTTCCGGGGCCAGCATGGCTGGGCCGTGCTCGGCGTACCACAGGCACAGCTGGGCGCACTTCTCGATTTCACCGCGGGCCTGGGGCAGGGGCTTGCCCATTTCCAGGCTGATCATGCGGGCCATGGCCTCGCTGTTGTCCCGCAGGGCCTGGGCCAGTGCGTTCAGGCGGCTGGCGCGCTCGGCGATGCTCTGGCGTTTCCACTGGGCGAAACCAGCGGCGGCACGGCTCAGCGCGGCGTCCTGCTCAGCCTCGGACTGGTAGGGGTAGGCGCCGATCTGCTCGCCAGTGGCGGGGTTGATCGACAAGGCGTGGGTGTGGCTGGAAACAAGGCTCATGGCACCGTCCTGCTCGGGTGGGAATGGCGGCAGGTTACGGTGCTGGATCTTTGCTGAAAACTGAATAATATTGAGCAAGTCGTTCACGTTTGGAGAATGCCGTGGATCTGGTCCAGCTGGAAATTTTCAAGGCCGTTGCCGAGCAGGGCAGCATCAGCGCCGCCGCGCAACTGATCCACCGGGTGCCGTCGAACCTGACCACCAGGATCAAGCAACTGGAGCAGGACCTGGGGGTGGAGCTGTTTATCCGCGAGAAGAGCCGCATGCGCCTGTCCCCCGCCGGCTGGAATTTCCTCGACTACGCCCGGCGCATTCTCGACCTGGTGGCCGAGGCGCGTCTGACCGTGGCCGGCGAGGAGCCTCAGGGACCGTTCGCCCTGGGCTCGCTGGAAAGCACGGCGGCGGTACGCATCCCGGCGCTGCTCGCGGCCTACAACCAGCAGTACGCCAAGGTGGAACTGGACCTGTCCACCGGACCCTCCGGGACCATGATCGACGGCGTGCTGTCCGGCCGCCTGGTGGCCGCCTTCGTCGACGGCCCGGTGCGCCACCCGGCTCTGGAAGGGCTGCCGGTGTTCGAGGAGGAAATGGTGCTGATCGCCCCGCTGGGGCATGCGCCGATTACCCGGGCGCGGGAGGTCAACGGCGAAAGCATCTATGCCTTTCGCGCCAACTGCTCCTACCGTCATCACTTTGAAAGCTGGTTCACCCAGGACGCCGCGGTGCCGGGCAAGATCCATGAAATGGAGTCCTACCACGGCATGCTGGCCTGCGTCAGCGCCGGCGCCGGGCTGGCGCTGATGCCCCGCAGCATGTTGGAAAGCATGCCCGGCTGCGCCACGGTCAGCGTCTGGCCGTTGTCCCCGCGTTTTCGCTTCCTGCGCACCTGGCTGGTCTGGCGGCGCGGCACCGTGTCGCAAAGCCTGAGCAGTTTCGTGAAGCTGCTGGAAGCGCGGGGCGTGGTGCTGGCCGAGGGGTGAATGGCGGGGGCGGGCAGATCGCCTGTGCTGTCCAGCCGTTGTGTGCGAAAGCGCCCCCGGCAGCCATTAATGTCCTTGTGCAATGGCTGCGCAGGGCCGATGTGTGTAGGCTTTTCGGCCCTTGCCTAACCCCTGGACACTGAGCCATGACCGATCAGCTTTGCCTGGTATTCGTACCTGCGTTGGTGGCCTTGCTGCTGAATGCCGAAAACACCAAGGGCATGCCCCTGACCGAGGCCGAAGTGCTGGAGATTCGTGATAACGCCGCCTGTATCGCGTTGCCGGTGGCCGTGGCGCTGAGCATGGAAAACCAGCGGGGTTACCGCGATCTGGTGGCCGAGAACTGCTGGGAACAGTGGCAACAGTTTAGGAGCGAGGCGCAAGCCTGAGTGGCGGCCTTGGCGTGATCTCGTGAGTTTGTCGGGGGCGTTGGCAGTGGCTGGGAGCGGCTTCTCAGCGCCTGCTCAAGGCCAATCGAGCGGCAAACAGTACGAAGATCATCCCTGTGGTGCGGTCCATCCACTGGATCACCTTTTCCCGCTGCAGCACACCGGCCAGGGGCCGGGTGGCGGCGATCAGCAGTAGCGACCAGACCAGCCCCAGCACCACGTGAATGCTCACCAGGCCGAAGGTCCAGGCCACCAACGGCTGGCCCTGGGGAATGAACTGCGGCAGAAAGGACACGTAGAACACTCCCACCTTGGGGTTGAGCACATTGCCCAGCATGCCCTTGAGAAACCAGTTGGTGCCGGGGTCGCTGTTCGCGCCTGTGGGAGCAAACGAGTGGCGCGGGCGCAGCAGCATGTTCAGTCCCAGCCAGGCGAGGTAGGCGGCGCCGCAGTACTTCAACAGGTTGAAGGCCAGTTCCGACACCGCTATCAAGGCCCCCAGGCCGAAGGCCACAGCCGCGCCCCAGATCAGGCAGCCGGCATTGATGCCCAACGCCGCGCGCAGCGCCTGCCGCCGGCCTTCCACCGTGGCGGTGCGCAGCACCAGGGCGGTGTCCAGGCCAGGGGTCAGGGTCAGCAGCGTGGCGGCCAGGGTGAAGGCCAGGAGATTCTCAGTGATGGACATGGGGCAGGGTTTCAAGCTTTGGGGGTGGCGAACGTTAGCACAGCCGTGGAGTGCCAATGCGCGCCACGGGTGCGGGTGATCACGGAAGGGGCGGTGAATCTGTAGGAGCGAACTTGCATCGCGATGCTTTCGAAAGCGCCGCAGGTTTCCTGCGAGTGCGCGTTATCGTTGACGTCCTTCGCGAGCAAGCTCGCTCCTACGAGAGGGCGGCGGTCAGTACGGGTCACGGGGTTCCGGGATGCCCAGTAGCAGTTGTCGAGCTTCGAGCTGTTTGTCCACGGCGCGTTTGCCACTGATGAGCTTGAGGTGCTGCACGCTGGGCGGCAGTTGGCTGTCGATCAGTGTCAGTGCATCCAGCTGAGGAGCCTTGATGATGCGCAGGTCAGCGATGTTCGAGGTTTTCAGGCCGCTGAGTTCCCCCAGGGTCTTGAGGTTGATCAGGCTCATCTTGCGCAACTGCGGCGCCCCGGCAAGGTCCAGTTGGCTCAATTGCGCCTGGCCCTCGATCTTCAGCACGTCAAGCTGTGGAAAGCCGTCCAGGTCCAGGCGGTTGAGGCCACGCACGCGCATGATCTCCAGCTCCCTGACGTAGGGACTGTGCAGCTCGGGCATCTGCTCACGGCTGCTGAACGCCACCGACAGACTGCGCAGGCCGCTCATGCCGGCGACCATCCCCAGGGGTGTGTTGGCCGGTAGGCGATGCAGGCTCAGGGTATTGATGCTCGGACACTGGCTCAGAATCTCCAGGTCATGGCTCTGCGGGCTGATGTGCAGGCTCTGCAACTCGGGCATGCGGGCAATCGGCGCCAGATCGATGGTTGGGCCCTGGTCCAGGGAGAGCCGCAGGCTGTGCAGGTGTTCGAGGTTGGGCAGGGCCAGAAGCCCGGGCAGGTCGGCACGGAAGACTTCCAGGGCAAAATCCCTGAGCTGGTGCAGGCTGCCAATGGCCTGGAAATGTTCCAGGGTTTCGAGGCCGTCCAGGCTCAGCGAGTGGACGTTGGGCAGGGCGAGCAAGGTCCGGCCATCAAAACCTCTGCTCGAATAGTGGTTGTAGAAACGCACGGTGAGGCGCTCGCCATAACGCGCGCAGAGGGCATCGGTCTGTTTCAGCAGTGGGTAATCGTATTGCTCGACGCTGTGCCACTGAACGATGACTCGGGCCCGCGGATCGGCCTCCAGCCGGGCACCGACCTGCAGGCGCAGGTCGGCCTGGGTCGGTGCTTTGATTCGATGGGGAAACATCAGCGGTCCTTGATGATTGTCGCGCGGCATCATGCCATCACTCTGGGCTTGGCGTAACGCCGATAGCCAACGGGCCGCCGGGGCTGACGTGCTCGCGACGGTGGCAAGCACTGCGCAGGCTCGCGGTGAGTGCGGGTTATCGTTGAGGTGCTTCGCGAGCAAGCTCGCTCCTACGAGAGGGCGGCGGTCAGAACGGGCCGTGGGGTTCAGGAATGCCCAGCTGCTGTTGCCGGGCGTCGAGCTGTTTGTCCACGGCGCGTTTGCCACTGATGAGCTTGAGGTGCTGCACGCTGGGCGGTAGCTGGCTGTCGATCAGTGTCAGCAGATCCATCTGTGGGGCCTTGATGATGCGCAGATCAGCGATGTTCGAGGTTTGCAGGCCGCTGAGTTCCCCCAGGCTCTTGAGGTTGATCAGGCTCAGCTGGTGCAGCCGCGCCAGCCCGGCGAAATCCAGCCGGCGCAGTTGCGCCTGGTCTTCGATCTTCAGTACCTCAAGCTGTGGAAAGCCATCCAGTTGCAGTTGGTGGAGGCCGCGCACCCGCAGGATCTCCAGATCCGTGACCTGGGGGTTGCGCAACTCCGGCATGCTCTCGCGGCTGCCAAAACTCAGCGCCAGGCTGCGCAGCCCGGCCATGCCGGCCACCATGCCCAGGGTGGTCTTGGCCGGCAGGCGATGCAGGCTCAGGTGCCTGATGCTCGGGCACTGGCTCAGCACATCCAGCTGATGGCTCTGCACGCTGATGCTCAGGCTGTGCAACTCGGGCATCCAGCCAATCGGCGCCAGTTCAATCGCCGGCCCATTGTCCATGGACAGCCGCAGGCTGCGCAGTTGCTCCAGATTGGGCATGCTGAGCAGTTCAGGCAGGTCGGCGCTGATCACCTGCAGGGCAAACTCCCGAAGCAGGGGCAGGCGGCCGATGGCCTCGTAGTGATCCAGGGTGTCGAGGCAGTCCAGGCTCAGGGACTGCACATGGGGCAGGGCCAGCAACACCCGGGCATCGAACGCGCTGCCCGGATAGTGGCTGTAGAAACGCACATTGAGGCGCTCGCCGAAACGGGCGCAGAGCGTGTCGAGCTGACTCAGCAGTTCGCCGTCGTACTGTTCGGCCTTGGCGAACTGGACGATGACCTGGGCCTGGTCATCGGCCTCCAGCCGGGCGCTAACCTGCAGTTCCAGGTCGGCCTGGCTGGGGGCTTGAATTCGATGGGGAAACATCAGCGGTCCTTGATGATTTTCGCCGCGGCATCATGCCATTGCGCGATCTTCACCGCCATCTGCGCGCAGGCCCGGCCAGCCGCCGGGCCGCCTTGCAGGAAAGGCTACGGGTCGACCTGGCCCATCAGCTCGGCCACCGATTCCGGGCGCTTGGCGTAGCGCTGGGCCAGCACCGCGCAGACCATCAGCTGGATCTGGTGGAACAGCATCAGGGGCAGAATCAGCACGCCCATGGTGCTGCCGGCAAACAGCACCTGGGCCATGGGCACGCCGGTGGCCAGGCTCTTTTTCGAGCCGCAGAAGAGGATGGTGATGCGGTCTTCCTGGTCGAAGCCGAACAGCTTGCCGAGAAAGCTCGACGCCAGCAGCACCAGCGCCAGGAGGACGCAGCAGGCCACCACCAGGCCGGCCAGTTCCCACAGCGGGATCTGGTGCCAGATGCCTTCGTTCACCGCTTCGCTGAAGGCGCCGTAGACCACCAGCAGGATCGAGCCCTGGTCGACGAAGCGCAGCCAGTTCTTGTTGCGCCCGACCCAGGCGCCGATCCAGCGTCGGGCGATCTGCCCGGCGATAAAGGGCAGCAGCAACTGCACGCTGATCTTGAGGATGGCGTCCAGGGTCGAGCCGCCTTCGCCGTGCACGTTCAGCAGCAGGGTCACCAAGAGCGGGGTGAGGAAGATCCCGAACAGGCTCGACGCCGCAGCGCTGCAGATGGCTGCCGGGATGTTGCCCCGGGCCAGGGAGGTGAAGGCGATCGCCGATTGCACCGTGGCCGGCAGGGCGCACAGATACAGCATGCCCATGTACAGGTCGTTGCCCACCAGCGGTGACAGCAGCGGCTTGAGCGCCAGGCCCAACACGGGAAAGAGGATGAAGGTCAGGCTGAACACCAGCAGGTGCAGGCGCCAGTGGCCGGCCCCGGCAATGATCGCCTCGCGCGACAGCTTGGCGCCGTGGAGGAAGAACAGCAGGCCGATGGCGATGTTGGTCAGCCAGCCGAAACCTATGGCCACCTGGCCGCTGGCCGGAAGGAAACTGGCCAGCAGCACCACGCCGATCAGGGTCAGGGTGAAGTTGTCGGGCAAAAGACGCGAGCGAGTCATAGCGGGATCATCCGGGGGTTGCCAAGTGCGGTGGGGCGACTCTAACGTGGCTGCGTTTTACCGACTAACGCCAAGGAGCCAGTTAATGCCGCCTAAAGGACATGAAAAGATCGTCCGGCGCAGTATTCCCGGTTTGCCCAGCCTGCCGCGGCCGGTGTACGGGCGCACCGAATCCTTGCCCAATCGCGCCTTGACCCGGCGCCACAGCCACCCGTGGGTGCAATTGTCCTACGCCATTGCCGGGGTGCTGGAGATCCAGACCAGCGGCGGGCGCTTTATCGCCCCGCCGCAACGGGCGGTGTGGATTCCCGCCGGGGTGCCGCACCGGGTGTTCAGCTCGCCGCGCACCGAGATGCGCAGCCTGTACCTCGATTGCAGCGTTACCACCTGGGCGGCGCCGGACAGCTGCCAGGTGCTGGCGGTCAGCAGCCTGCTGCGGGAGTTGATCCGCGCCTTCAGTGAATTGCCGGTGGAATATGTCGAGGACAGCGCCGACGGGCGCCTGGCCCAGGTGCTGCTGGACCAGTTGGCCGCCGCGCCGCAGTTGGACCTGATGCTGCCGCTGCCCCACGACGTGCGCCTGCGGGCGATCTACCGCAGCCTGCAGGCGCACCCGGAGCAGGCCACGACGCTGGGCCAGTGGAGCCAGAAGCTCGGGGTGACGGAGAAGACCCTCAGCCGCCTGTTCCTCAAGGACACCGGGCTGACCTTCCGTGCCTGGCGCCAGCGCCTGCGCCTGCTGGGCGCCCTGACTCCCCTGGAGCAGGGCGAGCGGGTCACCGATGTGGCGCTGGCCTGTGGTTATGACTCGACCTCGGCATTTATCGCCGCCTTTCGCCAGCAGTTCGACGCCACCC
>NZ_VYKE01000077.1:0-27163 GCF_032424515.1 Pseudomonas sp. JV245A | reverse complement strand
CCAGGGCCCAGAGCAGCACCAGCACCAGGGGCGCATGCACCAGCAACTGGACAAAGGAGAAGCCGATCAGGTCCCGGGCCTTCAAGCCCAGCACCCCCAGCAGCGGCAGCATGTAGAAGGGGTTGATCAGGTTCGGCAGGGCCTCGGCGGCGTTGTAGATCTGTACCGCCCAGCCCAGGTGGTACTGCAGGTCATTGGCCACCTGCATCACGTAGGGCGCCTCGATGATCCACTTGCCGCCGCCCGAAGGAATGAAGAAACCCAGCACCGCCGAGTACAGCCCCATCAGCAGCGCGTAGGTGTCGTGGGAAGCGATCTGCACGAAGAAGGTCGAGATGTGGTGGGCCAGGGTCTGGCCATCCACGCCCTTGACCACGGTCATCAGCGCGGCGATCGAACCGTACAGCGGGAACTGGATCAGCACCCCGGTGGTGGTGGGCACTGCCCGGGCCACGGCATCGAGGAAGCTGCGCGGGCGCCAGTGCAGCAGGGCACCGGCCATCAGGAACAGGAAGTTGTAGGTGTTGAGCCCGGAGATCGCGGTGATCGCCGGTTTGGTGGCGAACTCGTGATACAGCCAGCCGGCCGCCAGCAGCGCCAGGAGAAGGGTCAGCAGCGGGCTGTATTCCAGCCATTCGCCAGGGCGGGTCCGGGGTTGCGGCTTGGGCATGCTGAAGCTCGGGTCGACCCCGCAGGCCTGGGCATCCCGGGCGCTGCCGGGGCCGGGCGCCGTGGCGTAGGCGACGATCAGCGAGACCACCACCAGGGCCAGCAGCAGGACGCCGGATTGCCAGAGAAAGATGGTCTGGGTGAAGGGAATGACCCCGGTGATGGCCAGGATCGACGGTGGCAGGCTGCCCGGGTTGGCCTGCAACTGCGCCGCCGAAGACGACAGCCCCAGGGCCCAGACCGCGCCCAGGCCCAGGTAGGCGGCAGCGCCGGCGGCGCGGTAGTCCATGCGCAGTTCGGTACGCCGGGCCAGGGCCCGCACCAGCAGGCCACCGAACACCAGGGACAGGCCCCAGTTGAGCAGGGAGGCGACCATGGAAATCAGCGCCACCCAGGCCACCGCCGAGCGGCCGTTCCTGGGAATGCGCGCCAGCTTGTCGATCAGCTTCACCGCCGGCGGCGAGCTGGCTACCACATAGCCGCCAATGACCACGAAGGCCATCTGCATGGTGAAGGGGATCAGGCTCCAGAAGCCGTCGCCAAACGCCATGGCGGCATCGGTGGGCTTGGCGCCCATGGCCAGCGTGGCCAGGGCAACGATGATCACCGCCAGCGCGGCGAACACCCAGGAGTCGGGAAACCAGCGTTCGGCCCAGTTCGAGCAGCGCAGGGCAAAGCGGGCGGAGCGGCTATCTTGAATATCAGCGGCCACGTGAGTACCTCGGATTTCTTATGTTTATAAGGAGGTCGGCCGCCCCAGGCAGAGGCGGCCGAGAACTGTGCAAGAATGCGGCAATTGCCACGGACTGCAAAGGATCTCAACGCCCATGTCATTTTCCCCCGAAGAACGCGCCGCACTGCTCAAGGTCAAGGGTGTCGGTTCTACCGTGGTCGCTCGCCTGGAACAACTGGGCATCACTTCCCTGGCCCAGCTGGCCGCCGCCGATGCCCTGCACATCGTCACCCAGGCTTCGGCCCTGGTGGGTTCCAGTTGCTGGAAGAACAGCCCCCAGGCCCGCGCGGCGATCCAGGCGGCGATCGCCATGGCCAAAGGCAACTGAAGCGGTGCAGCGCCACCCGTCTTTCGCCTATCAGGCGGTCTACCGCTACCTGTCGCAGTGGATCGACAACGCCGCCAGCGATCAGGAGCAACGCCTGCCGTCATTGCGCGAACTGGCGCAGCGGCTGAAGGTTTCCCTGTCCACCATCAAGTACGCCTACGCCCTGCTGGAAGACGAGGGGCGCATCTGTTCGCGGCCGCGCCAGGGCTATTTCACCCGGGCCCTGGCCGCCGCGACCGTGCCCGAGACCGGTGAGGACCTGCTCGACAACCTCTATGCCCAGGCCCGCCTGCCGGGGCGCCTGGCGCTGTGCAGCGATGCGCCGGCGATGCTGCTGTCGCTGGAGCAACCCTTGCTGATGACCGAGCGCGAACTGGCCCGCCAGTACCCGCGCAACCAGGCACCGCTGTACCAGCCCCTGGGCGAGCAGGAGCTGCGCAGCGAACTGGCCCGGCGCTACACCTGCTCCAGCCGCGACTACTGGCAGGCCGACCAGGTGTTCCTGGGGGCCGATCTGCACAGCGTGGTGGAGTTGGCGTTGCGGGCGCTGGACCTGGACGGCGGCGTGGTGCTGGTGGAGTCCCCGTGTTCCTGGGCGATCCTGCGCCAGTTGCGGGCGGCGCGCCTGCGGATTATCGAGCTGCCCCTGGATGCCGGCGGGCGCTTCGATCTGCAGCAGGTGCAAGCGCTGCTTCAGCGCGAGCCGGTGCGCCTGGCGGTGTTCTCCTCGACGGTGAACATCCCCCACGGCAGCCTGATGCCCGCCGCCGACAAGCAGCAGCTGTGCCGCTGGTTCGCCGAGCGGGGGATCTGGCTGCTGGAGAACGATAGTTACGGAGCATTCAGCTTCGTGCCCGGCGCTGCTCGCTATCGGGATTTCGCCGACCCCGAGCGCCTGCTGGTGTTCGCCAGCCTGGACAAGGCCATCGGCGCCGAGGCGCCCTTGAGCTACGTGCTGAGCCGCAGCCTGGGCCCGGCCTTGCAGCGCCAGTGCCTGGAGCGGCGCTTTCGCCTGTCGCCGATCCGCCAGAAGGCCGTGGCCCGGCTCTTGAGTTCCGGTCGCGTAGACCAGCACGTGCTGAAACTGCGGGGCATGCTGCAACAGCGGATGAAGCAGTTGCAGCAACTGCTGGACGAGCAGGCCGGCGGGCTGTTGCATGCGCCGCTTGCCGCCGGCGGCGCGACCTTGTGGGTCGAAGCCAGGCGCCCGGTGCCTATGACCCGGGTCTACGAGCGCCTGCTGGCCGACGGCATCGTCATCGCCCCGGGGGCGATCTTCAGCCAGCAGGGCTTGTGGCAGCAGCACCTGCGCCTGAGCTTCACCCTGGACTGGAGCAAGGATATCCAGGGCGCCCTCGGGCTGTTGGCGCGGGCGGTGAGTCAGGCCTCCTGAACCACCCCATAACAATGCTGCAACTGCGGAAAGGCCTGCTCCCGAACCTCTGCGGCGAAGCGTTCGCAGGCCTGGCTGATCAGGGCGCCGGCATCGGCGTATTGCTTGACGAAACGCGGCACCTGGGGCCCGCCCAGCCCCAGCAGGTCTTCGGTCACCAGTACCTGGCCGTCGCAGGCCGGGGAGGCGCCGATGCCAATGGTCGGCATCGGCGAGAAGTCGCTGATGCGCCGCGCCAGGGGCTCCGCAACCCCTTCCAGCAACAGGCTGAAGGCGCCGGCCTCGAGGTGGGCCCGGGCATCTTCCTCGATCTTGCGGGCCGCCTCGCTGTCGAGCCCCTGGGCCTTGAACCCGCCCATCTGGTTGACGAACTGCGGCATCAGGCCGATATGCGCCATCACCGGAATGCCCCGCTGCACCAGGAACTCCACGGTGGGCGCCAGGGCCCGGCCGCCCTCCAGCTTGAGGGCGGCGCAACCGGTGCGGGCCATCACCTCGGCGCAATTGCGGTAGGCCTGTTGCGGGGATTCCTGGTAGCTGCCGAAGGGCATGTCGGCAATCACGCAGGCCAGGCGGCTGCCGGCCACCACCGCGCGGGTGTGGGCGATGATTTCCGCCAGGCTCATGTCCAGGGTCGAGGTGCGCCCGTAACCGACCATGGCGGTGGAATCACCGATCAGGATGAAATCCACGAAGGGGTCCATCAGCCGCGCCATGTGGCTGGTATAGGCGGTGAGGGAAACGATCTTCTGCCGGCCTTTCATGGCCACCAGTTGCGGGACGCTCAGGCGCTGGGTGCGGGTATGGCTGCTCATGACGACTTTCCTGATTCTGCTTGGGTGGGAAAGTGCCCGATTATTGGCCTGGCGCGCGGCCGTTCAAGGTACAGAAAACCCCGGAAAACCAACCCAGGGCCGGGAACGGGTTGTTCCCCGGATCTTTTGCGTAGACCATGAGCGCCTTTGCTTTGTGCTGCCATCGAGTTGCTTTATGACCCCTTCCACTGAGTCGTCGCCGGCGCGCTTTTCCCGCTCCGACTACAAGACCCTGGGCCTGGCCGCCCTGGGCGGTGCCCTGGAAATCTACGACTTCATCATCTTCGTATTTTTCGCCCTGACCCTGAGCCAGCTGTTCTTTCCCCCGGAAATGCCCGAATGGCTGCGCCTGCTGCAGAGCTTCGGGATCTTCGTCACCGGCTACCTGGCCCGGCCCCTGGGCGGCATCCTCATGGCCCATTTCGCCGACCGCCTGGGGCGCAAGAAGGTTTTCAGCCTGAGCATCCTGATGATGGCGCTGCCCTGCCTGCTGATCGGCATCATGCCGACCTATGCCCAGATCGGTTATTTCGCGCCCTTGCTGCTGCTGGCGCTGCGGGTGCTGCAAGGTGCCGCCGTGGGCGGTGAAGTGCCCAGCGCCTGGGTATTCGTCGCCGAGCACGCGCCGCGGGCCCATCGCGGTTATGCCCTGGGCTTTCTCCAGGCCGGGCTGACCTTCGGCTACCTGCTGGGCGCCCTGACCGCGACCCTGCTGGCGCGGGTCTTCAGCCCCGAGGAAATCCTCGACCACGCCTGGCGCTATCCCTTCCTGCTGGGCGGCGTGTTCGGCGTGATCGGCGTCTGGCTGCGCCGCTGGTTGAGCGAAACCCCGGTGTTCGTGGCGCTGCAGCACCAGCGCGATGCCGCCGCCGAACTGCCCCTGCGCACCGTGTTGCGGGAACACCGGCTGGCGATCCTGCCGGCGCTGATCCTCACCTGCGTGCTGACCTCGGCGGTGGTGGTGTTCGTGGTCATCACCCCGACCATGATGCAAAAAAGCTTCGGCATGAGCGCCAGCCACACTTTTGCCCTGAGCAGCCTAGGGATTGTCTTTCTCAACATTGGTTGCGTGCTGGCGGGGCTGGTCGTCGACCGCCTCGGTGCCTGGCGCACGGTGATGCTCTATAGCCTGCTGCTGCCACTGGGCATCGCCGTGCTCTATGGCTGCCTGATCAGCGGCGGCGCCTGGATCGGCCTGGCCTATGCCATCGCCGGCCTGGGCTGCGGCGTGGTGGGGGCGGTGCCGTCGGTGATGGTGGGCCTGTTTCCGGCGCGGATTCGCGTGTCGGGGATCTCCTTCACCTACAACATCGCTTATGCCCTCTGGGCCAGTACCACGCCGTTGCTGCTGATCGCCCTGATGCCCTGGAGCCCCTGGATCTGCGTGATCTACTGCGCAGTGATGGGAGCGGTGGGGGTCGTCAGCGCCGGTTACTTCGGCGGCCGTGTGGGTGAGGAAGGGCCTGCGGCAGCGAGAGAAAGCTGCATGGCTGACCAACGCTAGGACTTTTCTTCGGCCTGCTGTGATTCAGCGAAGCGGCGAGCTAGAGCCTTCACCAAAACGCCTCTTGATCCCGCGTGAAACCGGGCTGGAAAAGGGCTTTCAGCCCCCGGTTTTTTCCCGCTAATCTCCCGGAACGCGCGGCCTGCGCTTGGGTTTCCGGGAGCTGTCTTGATTCGTTCGACGCTGTGTTCCTTGCGAAATTTCTCCGCCTTGGCGCCACTGTTACAAGTGGCGCTGATGAGCTTCGTGCTGGGGTTGGTGTTTGCCCTGATCCAGGCCTGGACCTGCACTCAACTGGACTACGGCCTGGAGGGCGCCAGCCCCGACAGCTTGCGCGCCCGGGTGATCGCAGTGGAGGCCGGGGCGCTGCTGGTGGAGGAACTCGACACCGGGGAGCGCCAACGCTTGCGCCTGAACCGCGAACTGACCCGGCTCCAGCTGCCACTCGCTCAACTGCCGGGGCAGACCCTGGTTCTCCGCCACCTGCGGGGGTACCTGCTCAGTTGTCGCCGCGACGATCAACCCGGATGCAGCGCCCTGTGTTCCAGCGCCGCAGAGTGCCAGCAGCGCCTGCGCCAGGGCGACTCGTGTGTTGGCATGCTGGGCTTTGCCTGGCTCGTCAGCCTGATCTGCGGGCTGCTGCATGGCTTGGGGCATCGACCGTTCTGGCAGCGAGCGGGCTCCTGAGGCCGCTTTCGCGGGCAAGCCCGCTCCTGCAGGTGCTCCGGCTTGCCGGCGAAGAGGCCCCCGGGCCTGCTGTCATTCGGGCAGCAGTTGTTCCAGATAGCGGGTGCGTTCGGTGCTCAGGCGGGTCACGCAGAGGTTGATCAGGGTCACATGGGCCGGCTTGCCCGGTTCCACTTCGAAGGCCTCCAGCACGCAGGTGCTGTCGCGGTATTTGATCCAGGCGCGTTGGGCGTTCTTCAATTTGCCGAGGTATTCCTGTTCTTGCAGCAGGCTGCTGGGGTACAGGTTGTGCACCCGGACCAGCAGCGCCTGATAGCTCTGGTTGAGTGCGGCGTCGGCCCGCTCCTTGTCCTGCTGGGCGCAGCGGTCGACCTGTTCGCTGACGCTGATGTGCTCGCAATCCAGCGCTGCGGCCTGGGCAGGCGCCCAACCAGCGGCGCCTGCAATTACGGCGATGACGAGGCCAAAGATCCAGGGCTGATAAGGCATGTCGGTCCCTTGCGCTGAGAATGAAGCGGGCATTCTACAGCGCTGTTCCCAATGCAGAAGGGCTGGCCTGCCCACCACGGCCAGCGGTTATTGCAACCAGTGCCAGAGCAGCAGCGTCCCCACCAGCCCGACCACGGAAACAATGGTCTGCAGCACCGACCAGACCCAGAGTGTCTGCTTGAGTTGCAGGCCGAAATACTCGCGCACCATCCAGAACCCGGCGTCGTTCACGTGGCAGAAGAACACCGAGCCGGCGCCGATGGCCAGCGCCACCAGGGAGCTTTGGGTGGCGGCCAGACCGGCCATCATCGGCGCCAGGATGCCGGCGGTCGTGGTGGTGGCCACGGTAGCCGAGCCGGTGGCCTGGCGCAGGGCCACGGCGATCAGCCACGCCAGGAGGATATAGGGCAGGTGCGCGCCTTCGGCCACCTTGCTGATGGTCTGGCTGACCCCGGCATCCAGCAGCGTCTGTTTGAGCCCGCCGCCGGCGCCAATGGTCAGCAGCAGCACGGCAATCGGTGCCAGGCTTTTGCGCAGGGTGTTGCCCACCTGGTCCCGAGCCATGCCGTTGGCCCAGCCCAGGCAGATCACCGCGGCGATCACCGCCAGGCCCAGGGCGATCAGGGGTTCGCCGAGAAACTTCAGGGTCAGGGCCAGGGTGTTCTCCGGGCTCATGGCGACCTTGGCCAGGGTGCTGCCGAGCATCAGCAGCACCGGCAGCACAATGATCAGCAGCGACACGCCGAAGCCCGGCTGGCGCGGGGCCTTGGGCGCAGCACTGAACAGCGCGCCGAGCTCCGCCGGTTCGCTGACCTGCAGGCGCTTGGACAACCAGTTGCCATACAGCGGGCCGGCCAGGATCACCGCCGGCACGGCCAGGCACAAGCCCAGCAGCATGGTCAGGCCGAGGTCGGCGTGCAGGGCGCTGACGGCAATCAGCGGGCCCGGGTGCGGGGGCATCAGCGCGTGCAGGGTGGTCATCCCGGCCAGGGCCGGAATGGCGATTTTCAGCAGCGGCAGGCCCGAGCGGCGGGCCATGACGAAAATGATCGGCACCATCATCACCAGCCCCACTTCGAAGAACAGCGGCAGGCCGATGACCATCGCCACCAGGGCCATGACCCAGGGCAACGACTTGCCCTTGCCCAGGCCCAGCAAGGTCGAGGCGATGCGGTCGGCGGCGCCGGACTCGGCCATCAATGCGCCGAGCATCGAGCCCAGGGCAATGATGATCCCGGCCTCGCCGAGAATCGCCCCGGCGCCCTTGCTGAAGGCCTTGGCCACTTCCTCCGGCGGCAGGCCTGCGCCCACCCCGGCAATGAAGGTGCCGATCAGGATCGACAGGAACGGCGGCAGTTTGGTGGCGCTGATCAGCACAATGATGCTGGCGATGGCCACCAGGCAGCAGATGATCAGGCGGGTGTCGTGGACCATCCAGGCGGCAGTCGATACATCCAAGGCGGGACTCCTCAATCGGCTATTTTTATCTGTTACGTTTTGTTTCACTTTTTCGGGAGCATACCCGAGGCGCCCGTCGCAGAGGGCTTATGCGCACTTTTGGTGCATTCGTTAGCCGGCTAACTATGGGTCTGACCTGGATAACCGGCGGATAACCGGCAGATGACAATTCGCTTATCAAGCCCTGGGCACCTGGCCAATCGAACTATCATCAGAGCCACGCTTTACCAGCCAACCGAGGATCTTTCATGGGCGCAGGACACAGTCACGGCCAGGTACGGGCTGGGCATGAACGCAAGTTGTGGATGGCCCTGGGGCTGACCGGCAGCTTCATGCTCGCCGAGGTCATCGGGGCCTTTGTCACCGGCAGCCTGGCGCTGCTGTCGGATGCCGCGCACATGCTCACCGATACCCTGGCGCTGGCCATCTCCCTGGTGGCGATCCAGGTCGCCAAGCGCCCGGCGGACCGCAAGCGTACGTTCGGTTATGCGCGCTTCGAGATCCTCGCCGCGGCGTTCAACGCCCTGCTGCTGTTCGTGGTGGCGTTCTACATTCTGTTCGAGGCCTGGCAACGCCTGCAGGCACCGGCCGAGATCCAGTCCACGGGAATGCTGGTGATCGCGGTGCTGGGGCTGATCGTCAACCTGATCTCCATGGGCCTGCTGGCCTCCGGCAGCAGCCAGAGCCTCAACGTCAAGGGTGCATACCTGGAGGTATGGAGCGACATGCTCGGTTCACTGGGGGTGATCATCGCCGCGCTGGTGATCATGTTCACCGGTTGGGGCTGGGTCGATTCCCTGGTGGCCGCGGCCATCGGCCTGTGGGTGTTGCCTCGGACCTGGACCCTGCTCAAGGAGAGCATGAACGTGCTGCTGCAAGGGGTGCCGGACGGGGTCGACATCGACCAGGTGGAGCAGGCCATACGCCAGGTGCCGGGGATCAGCGACGTGCACGACCTGCATATCTGGGCCCTGACCAGCGGCAAGAACGTGCTTAGCGCGCATCTGGTGGCGCACCTGCAAGGGCGGGATGAACAGGCGATCCTGGCCGAGGTCACCGAGCTGCTACAGGAGCGCTTCGACATTGCCCACGTCACCTTGCAGGTGGAGCAGGCAGGGTTTCATGAGCAGGTGCATGAACATTGAGGGAGCCGCGCTTGCGTCTTGTGCAGGAGCCGGCTTGCCGGCGAACACGGCCGCGCCTCAGTCGCGTTCTTCAAGGACATAACCCACACCGCGCAGGGTGTGGATCAGCTTGCGTTCGAAAGGGTCGTCGATCTTGGCCCGCAGGCGGCGGATCGAGACTTCCACCACATTGGTGTCACAGTCGAAATTCATGTCCCAGACAAAGGAAATGATCTGGGTCCGCGACAGCACCACGCCGCTCTGGCGCATCAGCAGGTGCAGCAGGGCGAACTCCTTGGTGGTCAGGTCGATGCGCTGCTTGCCGCGAAAGGCCCGGTGCCGGCCCTGGTCCAGCTCCAGGTCGGCGACCCGCAGCACATCCGGCACCGGCGCCTGTTCGCTGCGGCGCATCAGGGTGCGGACCCGGGCCAGCAATTCCGGAAACTGGAACGGCTTGACCAGGTAGTCGTCGGCGCCCAGGTCCAGGCCACGGATCTTGTCCGCCAGCCGGCCCTGGGCGGTGAGCATCATCACCCGGGTGCTGCTGTCCTGGCGGATCTGCCCGAGCACGCCCCAGCCGTCGATGTGCGGCAGGTTGATGTCGAGGATCACCAGGTCGTACGCATGCTGGCGAGTCAGGTGCAGGCCGTCCGCGCCGTTGTTGGCGCAATCCACCACGTAGCCACTTTCAGTCAGCCCCTGATGCAGGTAGTCAGCGGTCTTGGGTTCGTCTTCGATGACCAGAATACGCATGAAAATGAGGTTCTCGGCAGGTGGGGGACAGTAACGAAAAGACGCGAATAATCAGCGGGCCAATGCTCGAAAGTTGTGCGGCCCCGTGCCGTATTCGTGTTCTTTAAAGTTCGCTTGCTGGCACTTGAAAAGTGCTCTTGATGTTCACTTCGAATAGCCGGATGTTAATACAGAACCTTGAGCCAGAGCCTTTGCTAACGGATTTGTAATCTTTGCGCCACCCTGCTGATAAGCACTGAAAGTTACAGTTGGCCGAACTTGAAACTCTCCCTGTCAATGGGCGAACTGCTGCAGTTTCATATCGGCCGGAACTCCTGTGGATAAGCGTCGATATGGTGCGCTGCAACTTCGCAGACACTTTGCCTCCATAGGGGCCGGAACTTGTTATGCCGACTTTCCCGAGAATATCTGCCCGGGCAGCACGCACCTGCGTCCTGACCCTGTTGCTGGCCCTGGCGAGCCAATCTGCAAGCGCCGTCGAGCAACCGCTGTTGAGCCTGGACAGCGCCCTGGCTCGAGCCTTTGCCAACAACCCTGAACTGGCCGCCGCACGCTGGGAGATCGACATCGCCCAGGGCGCCCGCCAGCAGGCCGGGCTCATCCCCAACCCGGTGCTGTCGGTGGACGCTGAGGACACCCGCCGGGATTCGCGCACCACTTCGGTCAAGCTCAGCCAGGCCCTGGAGCTGGGGGGTAAGCGCGGAGCACGGATCGACGTGGCCAGTCGCGGTCAGGAGCTGGCGGCCCTGGAGCTGGAGCGGCGTCGCAACCAGTTGCGTGCGGATGTTCTGGATGCCTATTACACGGCGCTGCGGGCCCAGGAACGCACCCAACTGGCCGGGCGCTCCCTGGCCCTGGCCGAACGGGGCGTGGCGGTAGCCCAGGGCCGGGTCAACGCCGGCAAGGCCTCGCCGGTGGAAGCCACCCGGGCCCAGGTGCAACTGGCCGAGGTGCGCCTGGAACTGAACCGGGGGCAGATGGAGCAGGACAATGCCTACCGACGCCTGGCCATGGTCACTGGCGCGGCCACCAGCGACTTTGCCGGGGTGCAGGAGCAGCCCCAGGCACTGGCGGCGCTGCCGGCCCCGGCACAGTTGCTTGGCCGCCTGCCGGAAACCACCGAACTGCGCCTGGCGGAGCAGGAAGTGGTGCAGCGCGAGGCGTCCCTGGGGCTGGAGAAGGCCCAGCGCATTCCCGACCTGGACGTCAGCGTGGGCAGCCAGTACGACGCCAGCGCCCGGGAGCGGGTCAACCTGGTAGGGCTGTCGATGCCTTTGCCGCTGTTCAATCGCAACCAGGGCAACGTGCTGTCCGCCGCCCGCCGCGCCGACCAAGCCCGGGACCTGCGCAACGCCACCGAATTGCGCTTGCGTACCGAAACCCGCCAGGCCCTGGAACAGTGGAACACCGCCCGGGGCGAGGTGCAGTCCTTCAACCAGACCATCCTGCCCGCCGCCCAGCGTGCGGTGGACAGCGCCACCCAGGGCTTCGAGATGGGCAAGTTCAGCTTTCTCGACGTTCTCGATGCTCAACGCACCCTGATCGGCGCGCGTACCCAGTACCTCGCCGCGGTGGCGCAAACCACCGATGCCTGGGTACGGATCGAGCGCATCTACGGCGACCTCAGCCGTTGGTGAAACCCTGGCTGATGGGCCTGGCGTGCCTTGCCGCGTTGCTGGTGAGCGACTGCAGTGGCGCACCCCCGACAGCCCCCGAAGACCCACCCGCGCATTGGTGCGTGCATGAGCTGCATCGGGCCATTGGTCAATGGCTGTTTCCCTCTACCCCGTAAGGCAGCGCCTGGCGCTACCGACCCTCGATCGATTCAGGAGTCCCCATGGATAAAAAACGCAGCCTTGTTCTGGCCAGCACGGCAGTGGTCGGCCTCGGGCTGGCGGCCTTGCTGCTGCCGGGCCTGTTCGCCAGCCCGGTAACGGTGCCCCAGGCCGAGGAGGCCGGGCACGGCGCCCAGGAGCCCGAGGGCCATCTGGAACTCAGCCCGGAACAGATCCAGGCCGCCGGCATCGAGCTGGCCGCAGCCGGTCCGCGGCGCCTCAACCGGGTACTCAGCCTGCCGGGAGAGATCCGCTTCGACGAGGACCGTACCTCGCACATCGTGCCCCGGGCCGCCGGTGTGGTGGAGTCGGTACAGGTCAACCTCGGCCAGGCGGTCAAGCGCGGCGAACTGCTGGCGGTGATCGCCAGCCAGCAGATCTCCGACCAGCGCAGCGAGCTGGCCGCCGCCGGGCGGCGGGTGGAACTGGCCCGTACCACCTTCCAGCGCGAGCGCCAGTTGTGGGTCGACCAGATCTCCGCCGAGCAGGATTACCTGCTGGCACGCCAGGCCCTGCAAGAGGCGGAAATCGCCCTCAACAATGCCCGGCAGAAGATGAATGCCCTGAGCGGCAGCGCCCAGTTGGTGGGCGGCAACCGCTATGAAATGCGCGCGCCGTTCGACGGTGTGGTGGTGGAAAAACACCTGAGCGTGGGCGAAGTGGTGGGCGAAACCAGCGCCGCGTTCACCCTCTCGGACCTGTCCCGGGTCTGGGCCACCTTCGGCGTGTTTCCCAAGGACCTGGACAAGGTCCGGGTCGGCCAGCCGGTGCAGGTCAGCTCCAGTGAGCTGGGGACCCAGGTCCAGGGCCAGGTGGCCTACGTCGGCAGCCTGCTGGGGGAACAGACCCGCACCGCCACGGTGCGGGTGACCCTGGCCAACCCCAATGACGCCTGGCGCCCGGGGCTGTTCGTCTCGGTACAGGTGGCCACCGAAGCCTTCGACGCACCGGTCAGCGTGCCGCAGACGGCGATCCAGACCGTGGAAGACCGGCCCTCGGTGTTCGTCCGCGTGGCCGAGGGGTTCCAGGCCACGCCTGTGGTCACCGGGGCCAGCCAGGACGGTTTTGTCGAGATCCGCGAGGGCCTCGAAGCCGGGGCCCAGGTAGCCGCCCGCGGCAGCTTTACCCTTAAGTCCGAACTGGGCAAGGGCGCGGCCGACCACGGCCATTGATCGGCCTCATCAGAGAGTGACTTCCCATGTTTGAACGCATCATTCAATTCGCCATCGAGCAGCGCATCATCGTCCTGCTGGCGGTGCTGCTGATGGCCGGCGTCGGCATCGCCAGCTACCAGAAGCTGCCGATCGACGCGGTGCCGGACATCACCAACGTCCAGGTGCAGATCAACTCCGCGGCGCCGGGGTTCTCGCCCCTGGAAACCGAACAGCGCATCACTTTTCCCATCGAGACGGCCATGGCCGGCCTGCCGGGGTTGCAGCAGAGCCGGTCGCTGTCGCGCTCGGGGTTGTCCCAGGTAACCGTGATCTTCAAGGACGGCACCGACCTGTTCTTCGCCCGCCAACTGGTCAACGAGCGCCTGCAAGTGGCTCGCGAGCAATTGCCCGACGGTGTGGAGGCGGTGATGGGGCCGATTTCCACCGGGCTCGGGGAGATCTTCCTGTGGACCGTGGAGGCCGAGGAGGGCGCCCGCAAGGAGGACGGTACGCCCTACACCCCCACCGACCTGCGGGTGATCCAGGACTGGATCATCAAGCCGCAACTGCGCAACGTGCAGGGCGTGGCCGAGATCAACACCATCGGCGGCTTTGCCAAGGAGTACCAGATTGCCCCGGACCCCAAGCGCCTGGCGGCCTACAAGCTGACCCTGAGCGACCTGGTGACGGCCCTGGAGCGCAACAACGCCAACGTCGGCGCCGGCTACATCGAGCGCAGCGGCGAGCAGTTGCTGATCCGCGCGCCGGGGCAACTGGCGTCCATCGAGGACATCGCCAACATCGTCATCAGCAGCAGCGACGGCACGCCGATCCGCGTGCGCAACGTGGCCGACGTGCAGATCGGCCGCGAGTTGCGCACCGGCGCGGCCACCGAGAATGGCCGGGAAGTGGTGCTGGGCACCGTGTTCATGCTGATCGGCGAGAACAGCCGTACCGTGTCCCAGGCGGTGGCGAAGAAACTTGAGGAGATCAACCGCTCGCTGCCCGAAGGCGTGGTGGCGGTCACGGTGTACGACCGCACCAACCTGGTGGAAAAGGCCATCGCCACGGTGAAGAAGAACCTCTTCGAGGGCGCGCTGCTGGTGATCGTGATTCTGTTCCTGTTCCTGGGCAATATCCGCGCGGCGCTGATCACCGCCCTGGTGATCCCGCTGTCCATGCTGTTCACCTTCACCGGCATGTTCAGCAACAAGGTCAGCGCCAACCTGATGAGCCTCGGTGCCCTGGACTTCGGCATTATCGTCGACGGCGCGGTGGTCATCGTCGAGAACGCCATCCGCCGCCTGGCCCATGCCCAGCAGCACCACGGGCGCATGCTGACCCGCTCCGAACGGCTGCATGAAGTCTTTGCCGCGGCCAAGGAAGCCCGGCGCGCGCTGATCTTCGGCCAGTTGATCATCATGGTGGTGTACCTGCCGATCTTTGCCCTTACCGGGGTGGCCGGGAAAATGTTCCACCCCATGGCCTTCACTGTGGTCATGGCGTTGCTGGGGGCGATGATTCTCTCGGTGACCTTCGTTCCGGCAGCCATCGCGCTGTTCGTCACCGGCAAGGTCAAGGAAGAGGAAAACCTGCTGATGCGCAGCGCCAAGCGCGGCTACGCCCCGGTGCTGGACTGGGTGATGGCCCGGCGTGGCCTGACCTTCGCCCTGGCCGGCTTGATCCTCGCTGGCAGTGCGCTGCTGGCCAGCCGCATGGGCAGTGAATTCATCCCCAGCCTCAGCGAAGGCGACTTTGCCCAGCAGGCCCTGCGGGTGCCCGGCACCAGCCTCACTCAGTCGGTGGACATGCAGCAGCGCCTGGAGAAAACCCTGCTGGCGCAAGTGCCGGAGATCGAGCGGGTGTTCGCCCGCACCGGCACCGCGGAGATCGCCTCGGACCCGATGCCGCCGAATATTTCCGACAGCTACCTGATGCTCAAGCCCAAGGCCCAGTGGCCGGACCCGAACAAGTCGCGGGAGGCGCTGATCGCTGATATCCAGCGTGCCAGTGCCCTGGTGCCGGGCAGCGCCTACGAGCTGTCGCAGCCGATCCAGCTGCGCTTCAACGAGCTGATTTCCGGGGTGCGCAGCGATGTTGCGGTGAAGGTGTTTGGCGATGACATGGCGGTGCTGAACAAGACCGCTACGCAAATTGCCACGGCCTTGCAGAGCTTGCCTGGCGCCTCGGAAGTCAAGGTCGAGCAGACCTCGGGGCTGCCGGTGCTGACCATCAATATCGATCGCGACAAGGCCGCACGTTTCGGCCTCAACGTGGGGGACGTGCAAGACACCATCGCCGTTGCGGTGGGCGGGCGCCAGGCCGGCACCCTGTACGAAGGCGACCGGCGCTTCGATATGGTGGTGCGCCTGTCCGATCAACTGCGCACCGATATCGACGGCCTGTCCCGGCTGCTGATTCCCATACCGGCGACGGCGGGCACGGCCAACGGGCAGATCGGCTTCATCGCCCTGTCGGAAGTGGCCAGCCTCGATCTGGTGCTGGGCCCCAATCAGGTCAGCCGGGAAAACGGCAAGCGCCTGGTGATCGTCAGCGCCAACGTGCGCGGGCGGGATATCGGCTCCTTCGTCGAAGAGGCCACGGGCCTGATTGCCGAGAAGGTCAAAGTCCCGGCCGGCTACTGGACGACGTGGGGCGGTCAGTTCGAACAATTGCAGGAAGCCTCCCAGCGCCTGCAGGTGGTGGTACCGGTGGCCTTGCTGCTGGTGTTCGGGCTGCTGTTCATGATGTTCAACAACCTCAAGGATGGCCTGCTGGTGTTCACCGGGATTCCCTTCGCCCTGACCGGCGGGATCATGGCCCTGTGGCTGCGGGACATACCGCTGTCGATCTCGGCGGGGGTGGGCTTCATTGCCTTGTCCGGGGTCGCCGTGCTCAACGGCCTGGTGATGATTGCCTTTATCCGCAACCTGCGAGAGGAAGGGCGCTCGTTGTCCCTGGCGATTCATGAAGGCGCCCTGACCCGACTGCGCCCGGTACTGATGACCGCCCTGGTGGCCTCCCTGGGCTTCATCCCCATGGCCCTGGCCACCGGCACCGGCGCCGAAGTGCAACGGCCCCTGGCCACGGTAGTGATTGGCGGCATCCTGTCCTCCACCATCCTCACCTTGCTGGTGCTGCCTGCCCTGTACCAATGGGCGCATCGCAGGGAAGAAGACTGATCGCTTGCCAGCGAAGGTGACCTTACGGACGCCTTCGCTGGCAAGCCAGCTCCTACGGGGGAGCCACCGGCCCACCGCTCAGAATCGAACCGACACACTGTAGGAGCCGGCTTGCCGGCGAAGGCGATCTCGTGGGCGCTTTCGCCGGCAGGCCAACTCCTGAGGGGATGGTTTTCATGGGGGACCGCGCAGGTGTGCCAGGCAAAAAAAAAGCGCCCCAAGGGGGCGCTAAAAATTCATCTCTTTCCAAAGGAGCATCAGAAAAAACGCTTCAAGAGATGAATGTGCTCGGTAGGCAATCGCTGTCAGATGTCTTCTTCGGCCGTGGTGGGCGCAGAAGCATCGCGAGGGGCTTTGCCGGTGCTGCCGGTGGCGGCTGTTTCCTGGTTGGCGTCGCCGTGGATCTGTTCCTGGCTGGCCAGGAAAGCTTCGCGGACCTGCTGTGGGCGTTCGCTGCCATCAGCGGCCCAGGTGGCGGAGCTGGTTGTGGCCAGTAGGCCGATCAATAACAGTTGGGTTGGGCGCATGAGCTTCTCCTGACACGTTGGGCGGCCGTGAAAAACACGGTGGCTGCCAGTGTGTCCGGGAGTATATGAAGGCCAACCTAACGAGAAGGTGAGGCCGATATTACAGTTCTGAAAGGCATGAGTCTGTGAAGAAGTTTTAACACCGGGCAGGCCTGGCGCCTGCCCGGAGCCGCTCTCTAGAGCAGGGCCAGGGGGTACTCGACGATCAGGCGAAACTCTTCCAGGTCGGATTCGAACTGGCTGGAACGGATGGTCGCCTGGCGGATGCGCAGGGACAGATCCTTGAGGCTGCCGCCCTGGAACACGTACTTGGCTTCGATATCCCGCTCCCAGCGGCGCTGGTCGGTCAGTGGGTCACCTGCCGCATCGCGGCGCATGTACACCGAGTTGGCGTGGCTGTAGTCGGCGCCGCTGCCGCGGGCGTAGCGGGTCATGAACGACAGGCCGGGAATGCCCAGGGGCTGCATGTCGAGGTCGTAGCGGACCATCCACGAGCGTTCCTTGGGCGAGTTGAAGTCGCTGTACTGGATCGAGTTGTCGAGGAAGATCGAGTCCGACTGGCGCAGGTAGTCGAAGTCGTCGTTGCCGTTGTTGCGCTGATGCGACAGGGCCAGGGTGTGGGCGCCGTAGGTGGCGCCGACCTTGGCGCTCCAGATGTTGTTGTCGAGCTCGCCCAGGAGCTTCTTGCCCTCATCGACGGCCTTGTAATAGTTGAAGCCGCTGAACAGGCTCAGTTGGTCGGACAGCGGGTAGTTGCCCGCGACGCCGAAGTAGTACTGGTCCCAGGCGTCCTTCAGGCGGCTGCTGTAGAGGCTGAAGTTGAGATTGGAGTTGAGCCGGTAGTCGCCGCCGAAGTAGCCGACCCAGGGCGAGTCCACCTTGCCGGCGTAGAAGGTGGCGAAGCCATCGCGCATGCCACTGCTGTCGGGCTGGCTCATGGCATGCAGGCGGCCGCCCTGCAGGTTGAGGCCGTCGATGCTGGTGTTCTCCAGGGTCACCCCGCGAAAGCTTTCCGGCAGCAGGCGGGAGTCGCCGTAGTGCACCACGGGGGTCTTGGGAAACACATCGCCGACTTTCACCACGGTATCCAGGGCTCGCATTTTCACCGCACCCCCAGCCTTGCCGTAGCTGTCGGCGGGCCGGTTGTCGTGGTTCAGCGGCAGCATGCCGAAGGAGCCACCGCCGCCGCTGCGGCCGGTGCCAGAGTCGAGCTTGAGGCCGTACATGGCAAAGGCATCGAGGCCAAAGCCCACCGTGCCCTGGGTGAAGCCGGATTCGAACTGGCCGATCAGGCCCTGGGCCCAGGCTTCGGAATAGCCGTTGCCGGTGGGGCTGGACTGGCCCTTGCGGTCGTCGCGGTTGAAGTAGAAGTTGCGCAGCAGCAGGTCGAGGCGGCTGCCTTCGACAAAGCCTTCGGGCCGTTCCTCGGCGGCCACTGCCGCCATAGGGCTGAGCCCCAGTACCGCAGCGAGCACGGACAGGGACAAGGGGGGATTGATACGCATGGGGGTCGCTCCTGAGTGTTGGCAGCTATCAACTTTTATATCGCCAGAGGCGTTCTTATTGGGCTCGACCGGCAGGCGTCGCAACGCCTGCCCAGTCGCTGTCGATAGTTGCAAACGGCAGATAACGGCGGGGTGACCCGGTCATTACAATTGTGCAAGAAAGCCGTCCAGGGCCCGGGCCAAAACCCCGACGGGCCGGGGGTTATCCCGGGTAGGGCGGGCTGTCGGCAGCGCCCATTACAGATAAGTAATCTGCCCGCGATCATCCTGACAGGGTCGGTTGCTTATCCTCGCTGGCGTCAACTGGACGAGGAAACTGTGATGAAAGCAATCAACCTGAGTCTCGCCGCGCTGCTGTTGAGCCTGGCTTCCCTGGCGCAGGCCGAAGGGGGAGGCGACCGTACGTTCGCCCGGGCCATGGTGGAAAACCAGAAGGCCATGGAGCGCTATGCGGCGAACCAGGGCAAGCCGGCGCCGGTGGTGCAGGCGTACCGCTACGGCATGAAGCTGGATGTCGCCAAGGTGGTCAACGTGACCCCGCCGATCAAGTCCTGCGAGGTGGTGCCTTCGCGCATGACGTATGAGGATTCCGCCGGCCAGCTCAAGACCATCGAGTACCAGGTCATGGGCCAGTGCCGCAACAACGGCAGTTGATGGGCCGCCGGCGCTGCTGTGCCGGGCCCGCAGGGGTGGGCCCGGCCAGCGTGGCTGTACTCAGTCGTTGCCGGAGCCGGGGTGCAGGGCGACGATCATGTCCACTTCCACCGAGGCATTCTTGGGCAATTGATAGACCCCCACCGAGGTCCGGGTGTGTACGCCGGCGTCGGCAAAGATCGAATAGAGGACTGCGGAGGCGCCGTCTGCCACTTCGCTCTGCTGGGTGAAGTCCGCCGCGCTCTGTACATAGACGTTGATCCGCAGGATGCGCTTGATCCGCTGCAGGTCGCCGAGCATCTGCTCGAGGATCGCCAGGGCCCGCAGGGTGCAGATCTGCGCCCCGTGCCGGGCCTGCTCCAGGGAGGTTTCGGCACCGACCCGGCCAACCACCATCACGGTATTGTCGATACGCGGGATCTGCCCGCTGACATACACCTCATCGCCATTGCGCACCGCCGGCACGTAATTGCCGCCAATGCGCATCTCGCCTTCGAAACTGTGTCCGACCTGTGCTGCGGCCTGCTGGAAAAGTGCCTTGCGTGATGCATCCATAGTCCAACTCCGTCGATCGCCCTGGAATTTCCCGTCGCCGACTATACGCGCTCCTTGGTTGCGCGAAATCCCCGGCTGCGGGCCCGAATTCCGCGGCCTTGCTGGCTGCGGAATTATTTTTGTCAGACAAGCCTTAATGGCTATTAAGAAAAATCTTTCAGGGCCGATGTTAGGCCCAAAGCAGTCCACTTTTTCAGCCCCCCCCGGTACATCCTCATGTTCAATAAACGCTTGAAGCAGGAGTTGTCGACTCTACGCGAAGAACTTTCGAGCCTTCAGCAAGTGAAGGAGAGCCTTGAAAGCGAGATGCTCGTCATCAACCTGAGCGCCGATGGACGGATTCAGTCGGTCAATCACAATTTCGCCCAGGAAATGCTCTACAAGACTGGCGATCTGGTGGGCCGGGCCCTGGAGGACATCGTCCCGGAACACGTCAAGCATGATGAGTTTCACCTGCGGTTCAAGGCGACCCTGACCCGGGGCGAACACTTTGCCGGGGCGGTGCGGCTGCTGCGCGGCAATGGCCAGGAAGCCTGGCTGCGTTCCATCTCCCAGCCGGTTCGCGACTCCGAGGGGCGGATCAAGTATTTCGCGATCTTCTCCAGCGACCTGACCCGCACCATCGAGGCCTCTCGGGAGCACGAGAACCTGATTGGCGCGCTGATGCGTTCTACCGCGCTGATCGAGTTCGACCTCAACGGCAACGTGCTGACGGCCAATGACCGCTTCCTTTCCAGCATGGGCTACAGCCTGGCGCAGATTCAGGGCAAGCATCACCGCATCTTCTGCGAGCCGGAGGAGTACAACAGCCAGGCCTACCAGGCCTTCTGGAAACGCCTGAACGCCGGGGAGTTCATCGCCGAGCGCTTCAAGCGCATCGACGCTCATGGCCGGGTGGTCTGGCTGGAGGCTTCCTACAACCCGGTCATGGACGCCAACAACAAACTCTACAAAGTGGTGAAGTTCGCCACCGTGATCACCGACCAGGTAAACCAGGAACTGGCCGTGGCCGAGGCGGCGAGCATTGCCTACAACACCTCGCTGCAGACCGACAACAGCGCCCAGCGCGGCACCACGGTGGTTACCGAGGCGGTGAACGTGATGCGCGATCTGGCCAAGCACATGCAGGAGGCCGGCGAAGGCATTGGCGCCCTCAACGAGCAATCCCTGGTGATCGGCAGCATCGTCAAGACCATCAGCGGGATTGCCGAACAGACCAACCTGCTGGCACTCAACGCGGCCATCGAGGCGGCCCGGGCCGGTGAGCAGGGGCGTGGTTTCGCGGTGGTGGCCGATGAAGTCCGGCAACTGGCCTCGCGCACCAGCAAGGCCACCGAGGAAATCGTCGGCGTGGTGCGCCAGAACCAGGACATGGCCCGCGAAGCCGTGGAACTGATGGCCGAAGGCAAGCTGCAGGCCGAGCAGGGGCTGGCCCTGGCGGCGGAAGCCGGCACCGTGATCGTCGAGATCCAGGACGGCGCGCAGAAGGTGGTCAGCGCGGTCGGCCAGTTCGCCAACCAACTGTCCTCCTGATTGCTCCCCAGCACAGTGCTCCCGCCACGGGGCACTGTGGAATTCAGGGCGGCATCGGCCAGCCCCGGCGCCCTTGGCGCCATTCATTTCCCACGCTGAGACACTCGGGCCTGACCGATAGGGCCCCGGGCGACGGCTGCGCCCAAGAAAAACCAAGAAATTTCCTAGAGGCTTGTAGGAAGTGTCTGGAAAGCGCTGCGGGGCTTGGAGAAAGCCCAAACTGCGCCGATGGCTAGGGGTTGTTGTATCCACTCCTAGTCTGTCGGTGTATCCATGTTCAACAAACGTTTGAAGCAGCAACTTGCCACCCTGAGCGACGAGCTGAACGCTCTGCAGCAATTCAAGGCCTGCCTGGAAAGCCAGGTGCTCAATCTCGAACTCGATGGCGAGGGGGCCATCCGCCGGGCCAACCAGAACTTCATCCAGGCCCTGGAACTCGATGGCCAGCCACTGGCCGGCGTGGCCCTGGAGAGCATCATCTCGCGCCACCCGCAGGCTGTGCCGTTGTATCGCGAATTCAAGGCGGCCCTGGGGCGCAACGAAAGCTACACCGGCCAATTGCGCCTGCAACGCGGAGGCGGCCGCGAGGCCTGGCTGCAGGTCTGCGTGCAGCCGATCCGCGATGGCGCCGGGCGGCTCGATCATTACAACCTGATCTGCACCGACCAGAGCGCTTCGGTGGAAAGTGCCTGCGAGCATGAAAACCTGATGGCGGCGCTGCTGCGCTCCTCTGCGGTGATCGAGTTCGACCTGCAAGGCCGGGTGCTGACGGCCAACTCGCGGTTTCTCGCCTGCATGGGCTACCGGCTGGATGAGGTCCAGGGCCAGAACCACCGCCTGTTCTGTGAACCGCAGGAATACGAAGGGCCCGGCTACCAGGAGTTCTGGGCACGGTTGAACGCCGGCGAATACATCGCCCAGCGGTTCAAGCGCATCGACAGCCAGGGCCGGGTGGTGTGGCTCGACGCGTCCTACAACCCGGTGCTGGACGCCAGTGGCCAGCTCTACAAGGTGGTGAAATTCGCCATCCTGATCACCGATCAGGTGAACCAGGAACAACGGGTGGCCGAGGCGGCGGACATCGCCTACAGCATCTCCCGACAGACCGACACCAGCGCCCAGCGCGGCTCGGCGGTGGTCACCGAGACCCTGGACGTGATGCGTGACCTGGCTACCTGCATGCAGCAGGCCGGGGACGGCATCGAAGCTCTGAACGAGCAGTCCCTGGTGATAGCGAGCATCGTCAAGACCATCAGCGGGATTGCCGAACAGACCAACCTGCTGGCCCTCAATGCGGCCATCGAAGCGGCCCGGGCCGGTGAACAGGGGCGGGGTTTTGCGGTGGTCGCCGATGAGGTCCGGCAACTGGCCTCGCGCACCAGCAACGCCACCGACGAGATCGTCGGCGTGGTGCGCCAGAACCAGGACATGGCCCGCTCGGCGGTGGAGCTGATGGCCGAGGGCCGGCAGCAGGCGGAGCAGGGCCTGACCCTGGCAGCGGAGGCCGGCACGGTCATCGTCGAGATTCAGGACGGTGCGCAGAAAGTGGTCAGCGCGGTCGGCCAGTTCGCCAACCAGCTGTCGGCCTGAGGGCGTGGGCGTGCGCCTTGGGGGCGCACGCCCGGGTTGCTAGCGTGGCGCAGGCCCATGGCACTCGTAGTGCAAGCGGTCGAACCACTCGCCGTGCAACAGGAAGCTGCGCCGCGAATGGCCGTAGCAAGAGAAGCCGCAGGCTTCCAGCACCCGCACCGAACCGGTGTTCTGCGGCCGCGCATTGGCTTCGATGCGGCTCAGTTGCAGTTCGCCGAAGGCGCGCAGCAGCACCTGCTGCACCGCAGTGCGGGCAATGCCGCGGCCGTTGAAGCGGGCGCCGACCCGGTAGCCCAGTTCCGCGCAATTGAAGTAGGGGCGCTGCACCCGGTGCAGGTTGACGCGCCCCACCAGCACTGCGTTGTCGCGGATCAGGAACTGATAGCCGCGGTCTGCCTCGGCATCCTCGCACGCCTGGTTTATGGCTTCGGCGACCCCTTCGCGGGAGTAGTAGGTGGCAGGCCGGGCGTTGATCGAGGCTTCGAAGAACGCTCGGTTTTCCCCTTCGAAGGCCAGCAGGTCATCCAGGTCGTCGAGGTGTGGAGCGCTGATGTGCAGGTGGGTCATGGTGCCAGTGCCTCAATCCGTGAAGGCGCTTTCTTCTCACGATCCGCGGGTGTTCAGCAAGCCTCCAGGTGCGGTTTGATCAGTTCGGCGAACCATTCGATGAACACGTTGAGGCGGCGCGAGCGATGGCGCCGGTCGGGGTATAGCGCGCAGATATCCATGGGCGCCACCGGCAGTTCACGGAGCACCTGCACCAGCTCGCCACGGTCCAGCAGGTGCTGCACGTCGAAGCGTGGCACCTGGATCAGCCCCAGCCCCTGCCGGCAGCAGGCGATGTAGTTCTCGACGTTGTTGACGATCACCCGGCTGGGCAGCCCCAGCAGGTGCTCGCGACCTTCCAGCAGGTATTCCCAGGGCTGCTCGCGGCCGGTGTCCGGGGAGGCATAACCGACCATCCACTGGCCGTTCTGCAGGTCCTGGGGGGTGTGGGGCTCGCCCTGTTCGGCCAGGTAGGCGGGGCTGGCGCAGTTGATCAGCGCCAGTTGCCCCAGGGGGCGGGCGACCAGGCTGCTGTCGGCCAGGCTGCCGACGCGGATCGCGCAATCGATGCCTTCCTGGACCAGGTCGATGCTGCGATCGCTGGCGCCCAGGGCCAGTTGCAGGCCGGGGTATTGCGCCAGCCATCGGGGCAGGGCGGGGACGATCAGGCGCCGGGCGATGCGGCTGGGCACATCGATGTTCAAGCGCCCGCTGACGTCTATCTGGCGGTGGTGGAACAACTGGTTGAGTTCGGCGGCGTCTGCCAGCAGGCGCCGCGCCCGTTCCAGCAGAATGGCGCCGTCGGCGGTCAACTGCACGTGGCGGGTGGTGCGGTGCAGCAGTCGGGTGCCGAGGCCGGTTTCCAGTTGCTGCACGGCGGAAGAGACGGTGGCCCGTGGCAGTTCCAGGGCATGGGCAGCCTTGATGAAGCTACCCATGTCGGCCACCTGGATGAACACGCGGTATTGCTCAAGCTTATCCATCGTTTGAACGATCCTGGTTCGGGGGCGCCTGACGGCAGTGGATCGCAGCATCGGCCGAGGCGATCGATGCTGCGGCTCGGCAGGCCAATTTACCCCTTGGGCGCCAGGATTACTTGGTGGTGTAGCCGCCGTTGATCAGTAAGGTCTGGCCAGTGATCCACCAGCCTTCGGTGACCAGGTGGCGAATGAAGGGCACCACGTCCTCGATATCGGTGAGCCCGGTCTTGCTCGAAGGCGACAGGGCTGCGGCGCTCTTGTGGTACGCCACGGCGTCGGCGCCTTCGGCCGGGTAGAAGAATGGGGTATCCATGGGCCCGGGGCCGACGGCAGTCACTGAAATGCCGCGGGCACCGAACTCCTTGGCCGCGGCCCGGGTGAAGTGTTCCACCGGCGCCTTGGAGCCGCCATAGGCGGCATAGAACGGAGTGAAGGCCCCCAGCAGCGAAGTCACCAGGGTCACCAGCTTGCCGTTGTCCTCCAGGTGCTTGCCGGCTTCCTTGATAAAGAAGAAGGCGCTCTTGGCATTGACCGCGAACATCTGGTCGTACTCGTCCTCGCTGATTTCAATGATGGGTTTCTTCAGCACCTTGCCCACGGTGTTGATGGCGATGTCGATCTTGCCGAAGCGCGCCTTGGCCTCGTTGAACAGCTGCTCCACGGCACTGGCGCGGGTGAGGTCGGCCTGCCACGCCTGGGCCTCCACACCCAGGGCCTTGAGTGCCGCCACCGTGGCCTCGGCGTCGGCCCGGCTGGCGTTGCTGTTGTAGTGCACGGCCACCGCCCGGGCACCGTGGCTGGCCAGGTCGCGGGCAATCAGGCCGCCGAGGTTCTTCACGCCACCGGCGATCAGCACGACTTTGTTGTTCAGGGAGTGATCGGTCATGGCGCGGGTCCTTCAACAATTGGGGTGAAGACTGAGTCTAGTGTCTGCACCGCTGTTGATAAGCCGTCGGCGGCTGGACGGATTATCCAGAAAATCCGGCCAATGACCTTGCCTGCCGGCGGCCGCGATGGGGCTACAATCGCAGTTTTTTTCAGGAGCCAGTCATGTCCGATCTTCGTCGCCCGGTACCGCTGGACAAGGCGTACCGCTTGCTCAACCACGGCCCAACGGTGCTGGTCAGCGCAGCCCATGGCGGGCAGCGCAACATCATGGCCGCGGCCTGGGCCATGCCCCTGGATTTCGAGCCGCCGAAAGTCGCCGTGGTGCTCGACAAGTCCACCTGGACCCGACAACTGCTGGAGGCCTCGGGCACCTTCGTGCTCAATGTGCCTTGCGTGGCCCAGGTGGATATCGTGCAGAGCCTGGGCAACAGCTCCGGGCTTGAGCTGAGCCAGGGCGGTAGCGACAAGTTCGCCGCCTACGGTCTGCAGGCCTTTGCCGGCGAGCAACTGGCGGCGCCGCTGCTGGAAGGTTGCGTGGCCTGGCTGGAATGCCGGCTGCTGCCCGAGCCCCACAACCACCAGCAGTACGACCTGTTCCTTGGCGAAGTGATTGCCGCCCAGGCCGATGCCCGGGTGTTCAGCGAAGGGCGCTGGCACTTCGACGGGCACGACCGGCTGCGTACCCTGCACCATGTTGCGGGCGGGCATTTCCTGACCATCGGTGACGCCGTTGACGGTCGGCAACTGCCCCTGGTCGGCGAGCCCTGAGTCAGGGAATCAGCCGGTAATCACGCAGCCGCTGCAACTGTTCGAGCACGCTCTGGTGGCTGTCGATGCAACCGGTAAAGCCGGCCTGGCGGATCTTGATGGTGCTTTGCACCATGTCGTAGCCGGTATTGAGCCAGCCATCGACGAAGGGCCAGGCGGCGATCTGCTCCCAGGGCGTGGGGCGCAGTTGCTGCTCCTGGACAATGCGCGCCCACAGCGGCGCCTTGTCGGCCATCTGCACCCCCAGGTTCATCGGTTGCGGCGCGGCGCTGGCAAGGCCGAAGAACCCGGCGATCTGTGGCCACAGGTGCTGCCAGCGAAAGTGATCGCCATTGGTCACGTTGAAGACCTGCTGCTGTGCATTCGGTGAAGTCAGGGCCCAGAGCACGGCCTGGGCCAGCACCCGGGAATCGGTGGCCTGGTGCAGCGCCGACCAGGCCTGCAGGCTGCCGGGAAAACGCAGTGGCAGGTTCAGTGCCTGGCTGATGGCGGCGAAGCTGGCGATGCCGGTGAGGATGTTCATCGGTGAGTTGAGGCTGGGGCCCATGACCCCGTCCGGGCGCAATACCGTCCAGGCAAAACCCTCGCGTTCGGCTTCATGCCACAACAGGTCTTCCTGATCGTTGTAGAAGATCGGCCCCATGAAGCGCGGGTCGCTTTCCTTGGCTGGCGTCTTATAGGACCCCAGGTGTTCACCGTAGGATTTGCCGCCACCGATCAGCACCACCTGGCGCAACCTGGCTCCGGCCTGGCGCAGGGCCTTGAGGCTGTGCTCCAGCATCGCCAGGTTCGGCGCCACTGTGGCGGCCATGCTTTCCCGCTCGCTGTAGGCGCAGAACACCAGGTCGGTGACGCTGCCCAGTCTGGCAAAGGCGCGGGCGGTGCCGGCGGCGTCCAGCAGGTCGGCGCTGATGTGCGCCGGTGCCGGGCTGCCGTCCAGCAGGCTGGTCGGTGGGCGGCGACGGGCGGCGGTGGTCAGTTGCCAGCCCGGGGTACGGTGCATCAGCTCGACCACTGCGGTGCCGACCACGCCATAGCCGCCGATCACCAGCAAGTGACGGTCCGGGGAAGTTGAAACGCTCATCTTGGATACCTCGAATAAAGGGATCGCCAGCATAGAGTCGGGTCTTTGAGTGAAATAGACTGCCGGCCGGAACAGCATCTGTGAGTTGAATTCATATGGCGGGCAGCGAGATCAACCGGTTTGCCGAGATGGAAACCTTTGTCGCGGTGGTGGAGTGTGGCGGCTTGTCGGCCGCTGCGCGGTTGAGGCAGGTGACGCCTTCCTCGGTGAGCAAGCTGCTGGCGCGGCTTGAAGCACGCCTGGGCGTACGCTTGCTCAACCGCTCCACTCGCCAGTTGCAACTGACCGCGGAAGGCCGCGGCTTCTATGAAAACAGCGTGCGCCTGCTGGCAGACCTGCGAGAAGTGGAGGGTGAGGCCAGCAGCGCCCGGGCTCCGGTGGGCCGGGTGCGGGTCAACACCAGCGCCTC
>NZ_VYKE01000076.1:0-27346 GCF_032424515.1 Pseudomonas sp. JV245A | reverse complement strand
CAGCGCGGCCCCCAAGCCCCTTCCGGCCCCCGTGACCACTACCACCGCCGAATTCAGATCCATCATCCCTTGCTCCTTGTCCCCGGTTGAATGAAGGCGCGAGTCTATCCCTCGCTTCGCGGTTTGGGGCCGGGCAAAGCTTTACCCGATATGTCCTGCATGCCTGGAACCAGAGCCCCGGGGGCGAAACGGGTTTAGCCGATGTTCGGATAAAGCTTTATCATGGCCGCAGTTTTATCCATCGAGTCCGTCATGAAGTTCGCCATCGCCCTGTTCTCTGCCGCCCACGCGCCTTCCTCGCGCCGCGCCCTGCTGTTCGCCCAGGCGGCGCTGGCGGGCGGGCATGAAATTGTCCGGCTGTTTTTCTACCAGGACGGCGTGTACAACGCCGCCAACAGCATCGTCACGCCCCAGGACGAACAGGACCTGCCTCGGGAATGGCGCGAGTTTGTCGGCCAGCATCAACTGGACGGCGTGGTGTGCATCGCCGCAGCCCTGCGCCGGGGTGTGTTGAATGCTGACGAAGCCCAGCGCTACCAGCGCACGTCGGTGAGCGTCGAAGCCCCCTGGGAGCTGTCGGGGCTCGGGCAATTGCATGACGCGGTACAGGCCGCCGACCGCCTGATCTGTTTTGGAGGGGCGTGACATGGCCAAATCCCTGTTGTTGATCAGCCGCCAGGCGCCGTGGACCGGCCCTGGCGCCCGGGAAGCCCTGGATATCGCCCTGGCCGGCGGCGCCTTCGACCTGCCCATCGGCCTGCTGTTTCTCGATGATGGCGTGCTGCAACTGGCGCCCGGGCAACAGGCCTCGCTGCTGCGCCAGAAAGACCTGAGCGCCAACCTGCAGGCGCTGTCGCTGTTCGGCGTCGACGAACTGTTTGCCTGCAGCGCCAGCCTCGCTGCCCGCGGCCTCGACCCGGCGAGCTTGAGTCTTGACGATGTACAGCTGCTGGACGCCCCGGAACTGGCCGGGATCATCGACCGCTTTGATCAGGTGATTACCCTCTGATGTCGACCTTGCATGTGTTGTCCCACTCGCCCTTCACCGACACCCGCCTGAGCAGTTGCCTGCGCCTGCTGGGCAGCGCCGACGGCCTGCTGCTGTGCGGCGACGCCGCCTATGCCCTGCAACCGGGCAGCGCCATTTGCAGCGAACTGAGCACCCGTAGCGGCTTGAATCTGTACGTGCTGGAAGAAGACCTGAACGCCCGCGGCCTGGCCCTGCCGACCTGGGCCCGCGCGGTGGACTACCCGGGCTTCGTCGAGCTGTCCCTTCAGCATGACAAGGTCAACACCTGGCTATGAGTACCCTGACTGTGGGCGCTCGCGCCATCGAACTGGACAAGGACGGTTACCTGGTCAACCTCGACGACTGGTCCGCCGACGTGGCCCAAGCCCTGGCCGCCAACGAAGAGCTTGAGCTGAGCGCGGAACACTGGGAAATCCTCGAACTGCTCCAGGGTTTCTACAAGGAGTTCCAGCTGTCCCCGGCCACCCGCCCGCTGATCAAGTACACCGCCCTCAAGCTGGGCCCGGACAAGGGCAACAGCCTGCACCTGAACCGACTGTTCAAAGGCACTCCCGCCAAACTTGCCGCCAAGCTGGCGGGCCTGCCCAAGCCGACCAATTGCCTATGAACGATTTCGCCCCCTTGCTCACCCAAACCCCGGAAGAACACCCTTTCGCCCAATTCGTGCGGATTCTCGGCAAGGGCAAGCGCGGCGCGCGCAACCTGACTCGCGAGGAAGCCCGGGAAGCCATGGGCATGCTGCTGGACGGCAAGGTCGAGGACACCCAACTGGGCGCCTTCCTCATGCTGCTGCGGCACAAGGAAGAAAGCCCGCAAGAGCTGGCGGGCTTCACCGAAGCCTTGCGCGAACGCCTGAACGCCCCGGCGATTGCCCTGGACCTCGACTGGCCGACCTACGCCGGCAAGAAGCGCCACCTGCCCTGGTACCTGCTGGCGGCCAAGTGCCTGGCACAGAACGGCGTGCGCATCCTGCTCCACGGTGGCGGCGCCCACACCGCCGGGCGCTTGTACACCGAACAATTGCTGGAACCCCTGGGGATTCCCCTGTGCCGTGACTGGCAGGCGGTCGGCCAGGCACTGGACCAGGGCAACCTGGCCTTCATGCCCCTGGGGGACTGGGCGCCGCAACTGCAGCGCATGATCGACTTGCGCAACATCCTCGGCCTGCGCTCACCGATCCATTCCCTGGCGCGCATTCTCAACCCCCTGGGCGCCCGCTGCGGCCTGCAGAGCATCTTCCACCCCGGCTACCAGGCAGTGCACCGCGATGCCAGCGGCCTGCTGGGGGACAACGTCATCGTGATCAAGGGCGATGGCGGCGAGATCGAGATCAACCCGGACAGCGCCAGCCATCTGTACGGCAGCACCGGTGGCGTCAGTTGGGACGAGGAATGGCCGGCACTGTCGGCACAACGCCATGTGAAACCTGCGAGCCTGGAACCCGAGCACCTCAAGGCGCTGTGGCGCGGCGATGTAGAAGACAGCTACCCGCAACTGGCCCTGCTGGCCACCATGGCCCTGGCCTTGCGCGGCCTGGGCACGCCCCGGGAGCAAGCCTTCGCCCTGGCCCAGCAGTACTGGGATGCCCGAGACAGATCGATTTAATCGATCAAAACCGCCCATGCTTTGCGCTTTTTGTTCGAACCCAGGGGCATAGACTGCACTCCAACGCAAAACAGCCGAGGAGCATTTCATGGGTCTGCTGATCGAAGGGCGCTGGCATGACCAGTGGTACGAAAGCGGCAAGGACGGCGCCTTCCAACGAGAACAGGCGCAACGTCGCAACTGGGTCACTGCCGATGGCCGCCCCGGCCCCAGCGGTGAAGGCGGCTTCGCCGCCGAGGCCGGGCGCTACCACCTCTATGTCTCCCTGGCCTGCCCCTGGGCCCACCGCACGCTGATCCTGCGCAAGCTCAAGGGTCTGGAAAAGCTGATCGACGTCTCGGTGGTCAGCTGGCTGATGCGCGAGAACGGCTGGACCTTCGACACCGCCTACGGTTCCAGCGGCGACCCCCTGGACCACTTCGACTTCATGCACCAGCGCTACACCGCCGACACCGCGGACTACACCGGCCGCGTCACCGTACCGGTGCTGTGGGACAAACAGCGCCAATGCATCGTCAGCAACGAATCGGCGGAAATCATCCGCATGTTCAACAGCGCCTTCGACGGCTTGACGGGCAATACCCTGGACTTCTATCCGCAACCCTTGCGCAGCAGGGTCGATGAGCTCAACGGGCGCATCTATCCGGCACTGAACAACGGTGTGTACCGCGCCGGGTTCGCCACCTCGCAAAAGGCTTATGAGACGGCGTTCGATGATGTCTTCGCCGAACTGGATGCGCTAGAGGCCCTGCTCGACACGCAGCGCTACCTGGCCGGCGAGCACCTGACCGAAGCCGACGTGCGGCTGTTCACCACCCTGATTCGTTTCGATGCGGTGTACTACAGCCACTTCAAGTGCAACCTGCGGCGGATTGCCGATTACCCGAACCTGTCGAACTGGCTGCGGGAGCTGTACCAGTGGCCGGGGATTGCCCAGACCGTGGACTTTACCCACATCAAGGGGCACTACTACGCCAGCCACACCACCATCAATCCGACAGGCATTGTGCCCAAGGGGCCGTTACAGGACTTCAGCCGCGGCCATGATCGGCAGCGGTTGAGTGGGCAAGGGGTTTGGTGCAGGGGTTGAGGACGCTTTCGCCGGCAAGCCGGCTCCTACAACAGCGGGATGTGTAGGAGCCGGCTTGCCGGCGAAGCTTTTCAGACCTCGGACTGAGCGCCTTCGAACCAGGCCAGCTTCTCGCGTAGCTGGACCACTTCGCCGACGATCACCAGGGTTGGCGCGTGCACTTCATGCTCGGCCACCAGCGCAGGCAGGTTGCCCAGGGTGCCGGTGAAGACACGCTGGTTGCTGGTGGTGCCCTGCTGAACCAGCGCCGCCGGGGTGTCGGCGCCGCGACCGTGCTTGATCAGTTGCTCGCAGATAGTCGGCAAGCCCACCAGGCCCATGTAGAACACCAGGGTCTGGGCCG
Source organism: Pseudomonas sp. JV245A (assembly GCF_032424515.1). Taxonomy (NCBI): domain Bacteria; kingdom Pseudomonadati; phylum Pseudomonadota; class Gammaproteobacteria; order Pseudomonadales; family Pseudomonadaceae; genus Pseudomonas; species Pseudomonas sp. JV245A. The sequence goes on along the minus strand of NZ_VYKE01000076.1, from coordinate 23,278 downwards.
GCGCCACCAGGTCGCTCCAGGGCAGGTTGCTGGTGCCGTCCTTGAGATGGCCGGTGACGAAGCGCACTGACTGTGCGTAGTCACGGTGAGTCAGGGGAATCCCGGCATAGGCCGAGCAACCACTGGCCGCGGTAATCCCCGGCACCACCTGGAACGGAATGCCGTGGGCCGCCAGCTCTTCGATTTCTTCGCCGCCCCGGCCAAAGATGAACGGATCACCACCCTTCAGGCGCACCACCCGCTTGCCTTGCTGGGCCAGGGTCACCAGTTGCTGGTTGATCTGTTCCTGGGGCACGGCGTGATCGGCGCGACGCTTGCCGACGTAGATGCGTTCGGCGTCGCGGCGGCACAGCTCGAGAATCGCCGGTGCCACCAGGCGGTCGTAGAGCACCACGTCGGCCTGCTGCATCAGGCGCAGGGCGCGGAAGGTCAGCAGGTCCGGATCACCCGGGCCTGCGCCCACCAGATACACCTCGCCCGGCGCATGAGGCGCCTTGCCAGCGATCTTGGCCTGCAACAGACGTTCGGCTTCCGCGCCCTGCCCCGCCAGCTGGCGATCGGCGATGGGGCCCTGGAATACGTCCTCCCAGAACGCCCGGCGTTGCTGCACATCCGGAAACAGGCCTTTGACCTGGGCGCGGAAACGCGCCGCCAACCCGGCCAGTTGGCCGTAGGTGGAAGGAATCCAGGTTTCCAGCTTGGCCCGGATCAGCCGCGCCAGCACTGGCGCATCGCCGCCACTGGAGACTGCGATGACCAGCGGCGAACGGTCGACGATGGCCGGGAAGATCACGCTGCACAGGGCCGGCGCGTCCACCACATTGACCGGCACGCAACGCCGATGGGCATCGGCGGAGACCTGGGCATTGAGGGATTCGTCGTCGGTGGCGGCGATGATCAGGGTGCAGCCGTCGAGGTCGGCCTCGACATACCCGCGCAACAGGGACTCACCGCCGCTGGCGACGATCAGTTCCTGCAATTGCGCTTCTATTTCAGGTGCGACCACTCGCAGCTGCGCACCGGCATCGGCCAGCAGACGGGATTTGCGCAAGGCAATCTCCCCTCCGCCGACCACCAACACACGACTGCCGCGAAGGTTGTGAAACAGCGGCAGATATTCCATTTAGCCGATGACCTCAAGGCCACCCATGTAAGGCTTCAGCACATCCGGCACACGGATCGAACCGTCGGCCTGCTGGTAGTTCTCCAGCACCGCCACCAGGGTGCGGCCCACGGCCAGGCCGGAACCGTTGAGGGTGTGCACCAGCTCAGGCTTGCCGGTTTCCGGGTTGCGGAAGCGCGCCTGCATGCGGCGGGCCTGGAAGTCGCCACAGTTGGAGCACGAGGAGATCTCGCGGTACTTGTCCTGGCTCGGTACCCAGACTTCCAGGTCGTAGGTCTTGACCGCGCTGAAGCCCATGTCGCCGGTGCACAGGGCCAGTACGCGGTACGGCAGTTGCAGCAGTTGCAGGACTTTTTCGGCGTTGGCGGTCAGGCCTTCCAGGGCTTCCATGGAGGTCGACGGCTCGACCACCTGGACCATCTCGACCTTGTCGAACTGGTGCTGGCGGATCATGCCGCGGGTATCGCGACCCGAAGCACCGGCTTCACTACGGAAGCACGGCGTGTGGGCGACGAACTTCAGCGGCAGTTGCTTGGCGTCGAGAATCTCGCCAGCGACGATGTTGGTCAGCGACACTTCGGCGGTCGGGATCAGGTACAGATCGGCTTCGCCTTCGCGAGTGATCTTGAACAGGTCTTCCTCGAACTTCGGCAACTGGCTGGTGCCCACCAGCGCCGGAGCCTGCACCAGGTACGGGGTGTAGGCCTCTTCGTAGCCGTGCTCGCCGGTGTGCAGGTTGATCATGAACTGCGCCAGGGCGCGGTGCAGACGGGCGATCGGGCCGCGCAACAGGGCAAAACGCGCGCCGGACAACTTGGCGGCGGTTTCAAAGTCCAGCCAGCCGTGGGTTTCGCCCAGGGCCACGTGGTCCTTGATCGGGAAATCGAAGGCGGTCGGGGTGCCCCAGCGGCGCACTTCAACGTTGCCGTCTTCATCTTCGCCCACCGGCACCGACTCGTGGGGCAGGTTGGGAATGCCGAACAGGATCGAATCCAGTTCGCTCTGGATGTTTTCCAGCTCCGCCTTGCCGGAGCTCAGCTCGTTCCCCATGCGCTCAACGTCGGCCATCAGCGGGGCGATGTCTTCACCGCGTTGCTTGGCCTGGCCGATGGACTTGGAGCGCGCGTTACGTTCAGCCTGCAGTTGCTCGGTGCGGGTCTGCACGGTCTTGCGCTGTTCTTCCAGCGCTTCGATGCGTGCCACATCCAGGGCAAAGCCGCGGGATGCCAGACGATCCGCTACGTCCTGGAGGTTGCTACGTAACAGTTTGGAATCGAGCATGTCGTTCTCTCGTTTATCAAAGTTTGGTCAAGGACAGGCCGGCCCAGGTAGCAAGCAGCCCGCCGAATACACTCAGTGCCGCGTAGCCCAGGGCCAGCGCCACTTGTCCGCTTTCCAGCAGACGCACGGTATCCAGTGAAAAGGATGAAAAAGTCGTCAGGCCACCGAGGAAGCCCACTATCAATCCGGCACGCACTTCGATCGGCACTTCCGGACGGACCAGGAACAGCCCGTACAACACGCCGATCAGCAGGCAGCCCACGATATTAACGGCCAGCGTCGCGGTATAGAAGTGCCGCGGCCAATTGGCGTTGATCCAGTTGCCGGTGGCAAAGCGCAACAGGGTGCCAGCCACACCGCCGGCGGAGACTGCGAGGATCAGGGGGATCAAGGTTTTCTCCGCTGCAAGGGGCTGGCCCGGTCCAGCGCGGCCAGGTGCTTGAGCTTCTCGCCGATCTTCAGTTCCAGGCCGCGGGGCACCGGTTGATAGAGCGGCAAGGGTTCGAGTTCTTCGGGGAAATAGTCTTCACCGGCGGCGTAGGCATCCGGCTCGTCATGGGCGTAGCGGTATTCGTCGCCATAGCCCAGTTGCTTCATCAGCTTGGTCGGAGCATTGCGCAGATGGATCGGCACTTCCAGCGAGCCGTGCTCGGCAGCAGCGCGCATGGCGGCCTTGAAACCCATGTACACGGCGTTGCTCTTCGGCGCACAGGCCAGGTAGGTGATGGCCTGGGCCACTGCCAGCTCGCCTTCGGGGCTGCCCAGGCGCTCCTGCACATCCCAGGCCGCCAGGCACAGGCTCAGGGCCCGCGGGTCGGCGTTGCCAATGTCTTCGCTGGCCATGCGCACCACGCGCCGGGCCAGGTACAACGGGTCGCAGCCGCCGTCGAGCATGCGCGCGAACCAGTACAGGGCGCCGTCGGGATTGGAGCCGCGCACCGATTTGTGCAACGCGGAAATCTGGTCGTAGAAGGCTTCGCCGCCCTTGTCGAAACGCCGGCGGGTGTCACCCAGCAGGCTTTGCAACAGATCGACACTGATCTCGCCACCGTCTTCCGCCAGGTCCGAGGCGTTTTCCAGCAGGTTGAGCATGCGCCGGCCATCGCCATCGGCGGCCGACAGCAGCATCTGGAAGCCTTCATCGCTGAGGCTCAGCTGGCGCTTGCCCAGCCCCCGCTCCTCGGTCAGGGCGCGCTGTACCAGGGTGCCCAGGGCCGCTTCATCCAGGCTCTTGAGCACATAGACCCGCGCTCGGGAGAGCAAGGCGTTGTTGAGCTCGAAGGAGGGGTTTTCCGTGGTGGCGCCGATAAAGATCAGCGTGCCGTCTTCCACGTAGGGCAGGAAGGCATCCTGCTGCGATTTGTTGAAGCGATGCACTTCGTCGACAAACAGAATGGTTCGCCGACCGTATTGCCCGGCCTGCTGCTTGGCGACTTCTACCGCCTGGCGGATCTCCTTGACCCCGGCCAGCACCGCCGAGACAGTTTCGAAGTGGGCATCCGAGACTTCCGCCAACAGCCGCGCCAGGGTGGTCTTGCCGACCCCGGGCGGGCCCCAGAAGATCATCGAATGCAGCGCGCCCTGCTCCAGGGCCTCGCGCAGCGGCTTGCCCCGGGCCAACAGGTGCTGCTGGCCAACGTACTCGTCCAGGTTGGTCGCACGCAGGCGTGCGGCCAGTGGCTGGGCAATCGGGGCACTACGAAACAGGTCCATGGACTACCTTCGAAACCTTGCGGTTGCGGCTGCTTACTCTTGGATCACATCGGCACCCTTGGGGATGTCGAACTTGAACTTGGACGCCGGGATGGCTTCGTTGGCCTTGACCCCGGTGAACAGGATATTGGTGCGCTGGCCAACGCTGTCGATCAACTGCATGTCGTTGATCATGCCGTTGCGAAACGACAGGCGCAGGCTGTCGAACAGGGTGTCGCGGGTTTTCGGCTTGAGGGTGAAGTCCATCACGCCGCCGGCTTCCTTGGAGGTGATGTCGAAGCTTTCGCTGATTTTCGACACGTCACCGGAGAGCAACAGGGCCGGGGTCTGGGTCAGGCGCTGGTCAAGCTTCTTGATGGTCACCTGCTCCAGGTCCGGGTCCCACAGGGAGACTTTCTGGCCGTCGGAAACCATCAGCTGTTCTTGTGGCGCATCGGTGTGCCAGTAGAACAGGCCCGGGCGCTGCAGGGACATCTCGCCGGCGGTTTCCTGCAACTGGGTGCCGCTGCCATCCAGGGTCAGCTGGGAGAAACGCGCGGTCAGGGTCTGGGACTTTTCCAGCAACTGGGTCAGGCGCGCCACGTCTTTGGGGTCGGCGTGGGCCGACAAGGTGGTCACAGCCAATACCGGCAGCAGCAACATGCGAATCAGGCGCATGGAATTCCTCATTAATTGGATGGGTATACGAGCGGCGTGACCTCACGCCGCTGCAAGCGAAACAGGGATCAGTCGCGCATTGGGCCCGGCGCCAGCACTTCGCGGGAGCCGTTGGTGTTCATCGCCGTCACCACCCCGGCCATTTCCATGGCCTCGATCATCCGGGCGGCGCGGTTGTAGCCAATCTTCAGCTTGCGCTGTACCGCCGAGATCGAGGCCCGGCGGCTTTCCAGGACGAACTGCACGGCTTCGTCGTAGAGCGCGTCGGCTTCCGGGTCATCGCCGTCGCCACCGCCGCTGCTACCTTCGAAACCACTGCCCGCCTCTTCGACACCGTTGAGGATATCGTCGTTGTATTCTGGCGCACCGCGCAGCTTCCAGGCCTCCACCACGCGGTGCACTTCATCATCGGAGACGAAGGCACCGTGGACACGAATCGGCAGGCTGGTGCCCGGTGGCATGTAGAGCATGTCACCGTGGCCCAGCAGCTGTTCGGCGCCGCCCTGATCGATGATGGTCCGCGAGTCGATCTTGCTCGACACCTGGAACGCCATGCGAGTCGGAATGTTGGCCTTGATCAGGCCGGTGATCACGTCCACCGACGGCCGCTGGGTCGCGAGGATCAGGTGGATACCAGCAGCACGGGCCTTCTGGGCGATACGGGCGATCAGTTCTTCAACCTTCTTGCCGACGATCATCATCATGTCGGCAAATTCGTCCACTACCACCACGATGGTCGGCAGCTTGGTCAGCAGCGGCGCTTCGTCGTGGATGCTTTCGCGGTTGTACAGCGGGTCGGCCAGCGGGGTACCTGCTTCAATCGCTTCCTTGACCTTGGCGTTGAAGCCCGAGAGGTTGCGCACGCCCATCTTGGCCATGAGCTTGTAGCGCCGCTCCATCTCCGCCACGCTCCAGCGCAGGGCGTTGGCCGCGTCCTTCATGTCGGTCACCACCGGGCACAGCAGATGCGGAATTCCCTCGTAGATCGACAGTTCGAGCATCTTCGGGTCGATCATGATCAGCTTGGCGTCTTCCGGGCCGGACTTGAACAGGATCGACAGGATCATCGCGTTGACCCCCACCGACTTACCGGAACCGGTGGTACCGGCCACCAGCAGGTGAGGCATTTTCGCAAGGTCGGTGATGATCGGCTTGCCGCCGATATCGTGGCCCAGGGCCAGGGTGACCGGGGATTTGAAGTTGTCGTATTCCGGGGTCGAGAGCACTTCGGAGAAGCGCACGATTTGCCGGTCTTCATTGGGAATTTCGATGCCCACGGTGGTCTTGCCGGGAATCACTTCCACCACGCGCACACTGGTCACCGCCAGGGAACGCGCCAGGTCCTTGGCCAGGTTGGCGATACGGCTGACTTTCACCCCGGCCGCCGGCTGGATTTCGTAACGGGTAATCACCGGCCCCGGGTGGATCGAATCCACCGAGACTTCGACGCCGAACTCCTTGAGCTTGATCTCCAGCAGGTGGCCAACCGCCGCCAGGGATTCAGGGGAATAGTTCAGCTGTTTCTTTTCTGCCGGGTCGAGGATCGAGATCGGCGGCAAGGTGCCTTCCACCGCGCTGTCGACGAACAGCGGCACCTGTTTCTCTTTTTGCACGCGCTTGCTGGGCTCCGGCGCCTTGGTGGCGATCGGCGTGATCACTGGCGGCACCTGCTTTTCGCGCTCGGACATGTGCTTGCTCAGGGCCTGCTCGCGCTCGATAAGGCGCTCCTTGACCTTGGCCTGCTCGCGCTTGTCGGCCACGTTCGGGGTCACGACTTCATCGACCCGGGCATCCACTTCGCGCAATTGCGCCACCAGTTGCTTGCGCTCCACGCGCGCATCCCACCAGCGGTTGGCGGCGCCCTGGAACAGTTCGAACAGGTCGAGGGTGATCTTGCCGGTCACGTCCATCACCTTGAACCACGACAGGTCGGTGAACACCGTCAGGCCGAACAGGAACAGGGCAATGAACATCAGGGTGCTGCCCTGCACGTTCAGGGCATTCTTGGCCAGGTCGCCCAGGCTTTCGCCCAGGGCGCCACCGGCACCGGCCGGCAGGCCCGTGGCGGCATGGAAATGGATATGGGCCAGCGCGGCGCCCGACAGCACCAGGAACACCAGGCCGATCAGCCGCCAGGAAAACAGCCAGCCGCTCCACTGCCAGGGCTCATGGCGCTGGCGGAAGATCTGGTAGGTCTTGATCGCCAACAGCAGCGGGAAGATATAGGCGAAGTAACCCAACACCATAAACAGGATATCGGCGCTGTAGGAACCGGCCGGGCCACCGAAGTTCTGCACGTCTTCAATCTTGCTGTTATGACTCCAGCCCGGATCATCTTTCCCATAGGTCAGAAGTGCCATCATCAAGAACAGGCACAGGGCGCCAATGGCGATCAACGCACCTTCCTTGAGCCGGTAGTGCAATTGTTGACGCCAGAGCGGAACAACAGGTTTAGGTGCTGCGGTGGATTTCTTCAAAACGCGTCTTTTCCTGCGCCAAGGGCGCGTCCAACGGGTGATTGACTACAAGATACTGCTCAATCCGAGCAGGTAAATAAAGTTGACCGGCGTAACTGGGGCTACTTTTAACACTCTGCCCCTTGCTTCTGAAACAGTGCAATTCTGAATAAACCCGGTACAGCGTCGTATTGTACGGGTTTGTTCACGCCATGCCACGTCGGAACCCTCCGACCAGCATAGTCAACGGCCTGTTACGCACTGTTCAATTGGAGCATGCATTCTCTTTTGTGACAAAGGCTTATGAGGTGTTTTTATGAACGATGCGAAGCATTCACGCCTGATCATTCTGGGCTCTGGCCCTGCCGGTTACAGCGCTGCCGTCTATGCCGCTCGGGCCAACCTCAAACCGACGGTGATCACCGGTTTGCAAGCCGGCGGCCAACTGACCACCACCACCGAAGTCGACAACTGGCCCGGCGATGTCGAAGGCTTGACCGGCCCGGTGCTGATGGAGCGGATGCAGAGACACGCCGAACGCTTCGACACCGAGATCGTCTATGACCACATCCACACCGCACAGTTGCAGCAGCGGCCGTTTATCCTCATCGGCGACAGCGGCACCTACAGTTGCGACGCGCTGATCATCGCCACTGGCGCCTCGGCGCAATACCTGGGCCTACCCTCCGAAGAGGCCTTTGCCGGCAAGGGGGTTTCCGCCTGCGCCACCTGCGATGGCTTCTTCTACCGCAATCAGGTGGTGGCCGTGGTGGGCGGCGGCAACACCGCCGTGGAGGAAGCACTGTACCTGTCGAACATCGCCAAAGAAGTGCACCTGGTGCATCGCCGCGACAAGCTGCGGGCCGAGAAGATTCTCCAGGACAAGCTGTTCGACAAGGCCGCCAATGGCAATATCCGCCTGCACTGGAACCAGCACCTGGAGGAAGTGCTGGGCGATGCCAGCGGCGTGACCGGCGCCCGCCTCAAGGACAGCCACAGCGGAGAAACCAAGGATCTGGCACTGGCCGGGGTGTTTATCGCCATCGGCCACAAGCCCAATACCGATCTGTTCCAGGGCCAGCTGGAGATGCGCGACGGCTACCTGCTGGTGCGTGGCGGCAGCGAAGGCAATGCCACGGCCACCGGCATCCAGGGGGTATTTGCCGCCGGCGACGTGGCCGACCACGTCTATCGCCAGGCCATCACTTCGGCCGGCGCCGGCTGCATGGCAGCGCTGGATGCGGAAAAATTCCTCGACGACAACTAAGCCCTCGCCCTACGCTTGTGGCGGGCCCGCAATGGCTCGCCACCGCCCTCCCCTGCCGCAAGTCTGGATACCATGCTGACCTGGTTACAACGCAACACACTCGACTTCCCGCCGCTGGAAAAGGCCATGCGCGAGCCCAATGGCTTGCTGGCCGCGGGCGGAGACTTGTCTGCCGACCGCCTGATCCAGGCCTATCGTCACGGCTGCTTTCCCTGGTTTTCCGAGGGCCAGCCGATTCTCTGGTGGTCCCCCGATCCGCGCACGGTGTTATTCCCGGACGAACTGCATGTCTCCCGCAGCCTGGGCAAACTGTTGCGCAAACAACGCTATCAGGTGACCTTCGATCAGGACTTTGCCGCAGTCATCAGCGCCTGTGCAGCGCCTCGCGCCTATGCCGACGGCACCTGGATCAGCGAAGCGATGCAACGCGCCTACCTGCAACTGCATCAACGCGGCTACGCCCATTCGGTGGAAGTCTGGGATCAGGGAGTGCTGGTGGGCGGCTTGTATGGGCTGGCCATGGGGCAGCTGTTTTTCGGCGAGTCGATGTTCAGCCGCGCCGACAATGCCTCGAAATTCGGCTTTGCCACTCTGGTGGAACGCTTGAAGGCGTGGGGATTTGTGCTGATCGACTGCCAGATGCCCACCGAACACCTGCACAGCCTCGGCGCCCGATCCATTTCCCGGCCAGAGTTCGCGAATTACCTGAAACACCACCTGGACCTGCCGAGCCGCGCCATATGGGTTTCCTAGGCGGGTTTGCCGGGGGTGGCTTACACTTAATTGCAAAGCTTATTCCGAGGGTTGACTCATGACCGAGTTGGCGCGCCTGAAGTTCTATGCCACCCAACCCCACTCTTGCAGCTACCTGCCCGACGAACAGGCGACCACTCTGTTCCTCGATCCCAGCCAGCCCATGGACGTGCATGTCTACGCGGATCTGTCGGAAATGGGCTTTCGGCGCAGCGGCGATCATCTGTATCGCCCCCACTGCCAGAACTGCAACGCCTGCGTGCCGGCGCGCATTCCTGCTACACAGTTCCTGCCCAGCCGCCAGCAAAAGCGCATTCTCAAACGCAACAGCGACCTGACCGTACACGCGGCCAAACCCTGCTTCAGCGAAGAGTATTTCGACCTCTACCAGCGCTACATCGAGCAACGCCACGCCGATGGCGACATGTTCCCCCCCAGCCGCGACCAGTTCTCGACCTTTCTGGTTCGAGACCTGCCCTTCTCGCGCTTCTACGAGTTCCGCCTGGACGGCCGCCTGCTGGCCGTGGCGGTCACCGACCTGCTGCCCAATGGCCTGTCAGCGGTCTACACCTTCTATGAACCCGACGAAGAGCGCCGCAGCCTCGGGCGCTTTGCGATCCTTTGGCAAATCGGCGAAACCCTGCGCCTGGGGCTGGATGCGGTGTACCTCGGCTACTGGATCAAGAACTGCAAAAAGATGAACTACAAGACCCAATATCGCCCCATAGAGCTGCTGGTTAACCAGAGATGGGTGATCCTCAACTAGAAGGTCTTGGCTTAAACCCCACTTTTCGGGCACAATGCACGCCGCTTTTGCCTGGCGCAGTTGCACCGGGCCATTCATTGGACACCGAGGGCTTTACTGCATGTCGAAAGAAGACAGCTTCGAAATGGAAGGCACTGTCGTCGACACCCTGCCCAACACCATGTTTCGTGTGGAGTTGGAAAATGGGCACGTCGTAACCGCGCATATTTCCGGCAAGATGCGCAAGAACTACATTCGTATTCTTACCGGTGACAAAGTGCGCGTCGAGCTGACGCCCTATGACTTGAGCAAAGGGCGCATCACTTACCGCGCTCGCTAAGCAAGTCAATACAAGACGCCCGGTTATGCCGGGCGTTTTTGTTCGTCTGCAAAAAACGTTTCAAACGCCAGATAGCACAAAGGCACCTCCCGGTGCCTTTGGCTGTACTGCTGCGTTATGCGGCGATCAAGCCATTTCCGCCGTGGTCTCGAAATCGAAGGTCAGCTCGCCATCCTTGATGTCGATGTGGACCACACCGCCATGGTCGGACAACTCGCCAAACAGGATCTCCTCGGCCAAGGGACGCTTGATCTTGTCCTGGATCAAGCGCGCCATCGGACGGGCGCCCATGGTCACGTCGTAACCACCGGCGGCCAGCCAGCTGCGAGCGGCATCGGTCACTTCCAGCTGCACGCGCTTGTCTTCCAGCTGCGCCTGAAGCTCGGTAAGGAACTTGTCCACCACGCTCTTGATCACTTCGTGGCTCAGGCGACCGAACTGGATAATGGTGTCCAGACGGTTGCGGAACTCCGGCGTGAAGCTCTTCTTGATCACTTCCATGGCATCGGAAGAGTGATCCTGATGCGTGAAGCCGATGGAGGCTCGCGCCGCGGTTTCAGCACCGGCGTTGGTGGTCATGATGACGATCACATTGCGGAAATCCGCCTTGCGTCCGTTGTTGTCGGTCAGGGTCCCGTGGTCCATCACCTGCAGCAGCAGGTTGAAGACTTCCGGGTGGGCCTTCTCGATTTCATCGAGCAGCAATACGCAATGCGGCTGCTTGGTGATGGCCTCGGTCAGCAAGCCACCCTGGTCGAAACCGACATAGCCGGGAGGCGCACCAATCAAGCGCGAGACGGTGTGCCGCTCCATGTACTCGGACATGTCGAAGCGTACCAGCTCGATCCCCATGGCCTTGGCCAACTGCCGCGCCGCTTCGGTCTTGCCGACACCGGTAGGACCGGCGAACAGGAAGGAACCGACCGGTTTGTCCGGCGATTTCAGGCCTGCACGGGACAGCTTGATCGCGGTGGACAGCGAATCGATCGCCGCATCCTGGCCAAACACCGTCAGCTTGAGATCGCGCTCGAGATTGCGCAGCAGCTCTTTATCGGAACTGGTGACGTGTTTTGGTGGAATCCGCGCGATTTTCGCCACGATGTCTTCGACCTGGGCCACCTCGATGCGCTTCACGCGCTTCTCCGCCGGCTGCAGGCGCTGATAGGCACCTGCCTCGTCGATGACGTCGATGGCCTTGTCCGGCATATGCCGGTCATTGATATAGCGCGAGGCCAATTCTGCAGCGGCACGCAGGGCTTCATCACTGTATTCGATACTGTGATGCTGCTCGAAACGCCCCTTGAGGCCGCGCAGGATGCCAATGGTGTCTTCAACCGAGGGCTCGGACACATCGACTTTCTGGAAGCGCCGCGCCAAGGCCCGGTCCTTCTCGAAAATGCCACGGAACTCCTGGAAGGTAGTCGAGCCGATGCAACGGATATCACCCGAGGACAGCAGCGGCTTGAGCAGGTTCGAGGCGTCCATCACCCCACCGGAGGCCGCACCGGCACCGATGATGGTGTGGATTTCGTCGACGAACAGGATCGCCTGAGGGCGTTTTTTCAGTTCGCCCAGCAGCGCCTTGAAGCGCTTCTCGAAATCGCCGCGGTATTTGGTACCGGCCAGCAACGCCCCGAGATCCAGCGAGTAGACGACGCTGTTGACCAGCAGGTCCGGCACTTGATTGTCGACGATGCGCTTGGCCAGGCCCTCGGCAATCGCGGTCTTGCCCACGCCTGCCTCACCCACCAGCAGCGGGTTGTTCTTGCGCCGGCGCGCCAGGATCTGCGCTACGCGCTCGACTTCCTGCTCGCGCCCTACCAACGGATCAATGCGCCCCTGACGGGCCAGTTCATTGAGGTTGCTGGCATAGGCATCCAGAGGATTGCCCGAAGAAGACGACTCACCACCCTCTTCGTCCTGCATATCCTGTTCACCTTCAGAATGATCGCCATGCCCGGGCACCTTGGAGATGCCATGGGCGATGTAGTTGACCACGTCGATACGGGCAACGCTCTGCTGTTTCAGCAGGAACACCGCCTGGCTCTCTTGCTCACTGAAGATGGCTACCAGCACATTGGCACCGGTAACTTCACGCTTGCCCGAGCTCTGTACGTGAAAGACAGCACGTTGCAATACACGCTGGAAACCCAGGGTTGGCTGAGTTTCGCGATCCTCGTCGTGCACGGGAATCAGCGGCGTTGTGGAGTCGATGAACTCCTGCAAGTCGTGCTTGAGTTTGTCGAGGTTTGCTCCGCAGGCACGTAAAACGGTGGCGGCGGCCTCATTATCCAAAAGAGCCAACAGGAGATGCTCGACGGTCATGAACTCATGACGCTTCGAACGGGCCTCCTTGAAGGCGAGATTGAGGGTGACTTCGAGCTCGCGGTTTAACATAGCTTCACCTCATACCCAAGTGGTCGGCGTTAACCGTCCTTCTCGATTTCACAGAGTAGCGGATGCTGGCTTTCCCGGGCGTACTGGTTGACCTGCATGGCCTTGGTCTCGGCGATGTCGCGGGTAAACAATCCACACACTGCCCGCCCTTCGGTATGGACGGCCAGCATGACCTTGGTCGCCAGCTCGCGATTCAGGTTAAAAAACATCTCGAGCACTTCGACGACGAAATCCATCGGCGTGTAGTCATCGTTGAACAAAACCACCTTGTACATCGGCGGCGCCTGGAGAGCAGGCTTAGCCTCCTGTACTGCCAAGCCAGCGGAATCGTCGTCGTGCAAGTCCGGGCGATCCTGATTGAATGTTAGTCGAATCTGGCTGATTGCATGCATGGAAAGAAAGGTTCGTCAGTTGTGCAAATACAGTGGTGGGGGCGCCCTGGAAGGATTTCAACTCCGACCGCCGGGTCAACTTGACTATCGGCAAAACGGTGTTACAACCAATAGGGCCCACATTGGGTAATAAACGTCCGCGACGTCAACCTTTTTACCAAGCTTGGCGGCGGATGAACTGGATGATACTCCAGTGATGGAGTCTGTTGCAGAGGGATATGAGTATGGCTAGCGGTAAGGTCAAGTGGTTCAACAACGCCAAGGGTTATGGCTTTATTAATGAGGAGGGCAAGACTGACGATCTGTTTGCCCATTACTCGGCCATCGATATGGATGGCTACAAGACCTTGAAAGCCGGACAGGCTGTGAGCTTCGAGATCATCCAAGGGCCCAAGGGCCTGCATGCGATCAAAATCAGCGCGTTGAAGGTGCCCGGCGAAATCGTCACCGCCGAGGCCCAGCCCGAAAGCGCCCTGAGCTGATCCAACCAACATCCAGTCATGAAAAAACCGGCCGACTCAAGGGATTGAGTCGGCCGGTTTGCTTTGTGCGCGATTGCGCTTATTACATGTGCGAGATCAGCGCATCGCCGAAGGCCGAGGAAGACAGCAGGGTCGCACCGTCCATCAGGCGTTCGAAGTCATAGGTCACGGTCTTGGCCGAGATTGCGCCATTGGTGCCCTTGATGATCAGGTCGGCCGCTTCGGTCCAGCCCATGTGGCGCAGCATCATCTCTGCGGAGAGGATCAGCGAGCCCGGGTTGACCTGGTCCTTGCCGGCATACTTGGGCGCGGTACCGTGGGTGGCTTCGAACATGGCCACGGTATCGGACAGGTTGGCGCCTGGTGCAATGCCGATGCCGCCCACTTCCGCCGCCAGGGCGTCGGACAGGTAGTCACCGTTGAGGTTGAGGGTCGCGATCACATCGTATTCGGCCGGGCGCAGCAGGATCTGCTGGAGCATGGCGTCGGCGATGGCATCCTTGACGATGACGTTCTTGCCGGTTTTCGGGTTCTTGAACTTCATCCAGGGACCGCCGTCCAGCAGGGTCGCGCCGAACTCTTCGGCCGCCACTTCGTAGGCCCATTCCTTGAAGGCACCTTCGGTGAACTTCATGATGTTGCCTTTGTGCACGATGGTCAGCGAGTCGCGGTCGTTATCCACTACATATTGCAGCGCCTTGCGCGCCAGACGCTTGGTGCCCTGCAGGGAAACCGGCTTGACGCCGATGCCGCAGTTTTCGTCGAAACGGATCTTGGTGACACCCATTTCCTCCTTGAGGAACTTGATGACCTTGGTGGCTTCTGCCGAGCCGGCTTTCCACTCGATGCCGGCGTAAATGTCTTCGGAGTTTTCACGGAAGATGGTCATGTCCACGTCACCCGGCTTTTTCACCGGGCTGGGCACGCCTTCGAACCAGCGCACAGGGCGCAGGCATACATAAAGATCGAGTTGCTGACGCAGGGCCACGTTCAGGGAACGGATGCCACCACCGACCGGAGTGGTCAGCGGGCCCTTGATGGAAACCACGTAATCCTTCACTGCGTCCAGGGTTTCCTGAGGAAGCCAGGTGTCCTGGTCGTACACTTGAGTCGCTTTTTCCCCGGCATACACTTCCATCCAGGAAATCTTGCGTTCGCCGCCGTAAGCCTTCTTAACCGCAGCATCGACAACCTTGATCATGACCGGGCTGATATCAACACCAATACCGTCGCCTTCGATGAAAGGAATAATCGGGTTGTTAGGAACATTGAGAGAATGGTCTGCGTTGACGGTGATTTTGTCGCCGACTGCTGGAACCTGAATCTTCTTGTATCCCATGCTGAACTCCGTTGTGTGGATTGAACATCTGGCTGCGTTCGAGCGTACCCCAGTTGAATCTGGACGGGAACCTCATGTTCCACCCATATGCCGTGAAAGCTGCACAGTTCGCGGCCTACAAGCCTGAAAGCAAAGGGAAAAGTGCCAAAGTAAAGCACCCCGAGCGACTCTACGCCTGCACCCTGCCTGCGACCTTTAGACCAATGGACGAGAACGGGCGCCTATGAAGCATCGGCGTTTTGCTAGCTACCTATGTATAATGCCGCCGCTGACCACAGAGTCACGACGGCCGAACGCTCTGCTACCGACAAAACAAGCCGAGAATGGCCGCCCAAAGCCGGGTTGTTACCGCAGCCCACCCGCTTGACGCTCGACTGATGCACCCAACATCACCGCGAAGAAACCTCGACATTCGGCTCATGGATGACCTTTGAACGAAAGCGCTTACCCGGCGCACCTCGAGTTTCTGCGCACGCTTTAGCAAAGAAGAGAGTTAATCCGAATATGCCCACCCGCTCGAAGATCATCTACACCTTCACCGACGAAGCCCCGGCCCTCGCCACCTATTCCCTGCTGCCTATCGTAGAAGCCTTCACCGCTTCGGCTGATATCGCCGTGGAAACCCGCGACATCTCCCTGGCCGGCCGCATCCTCGCCAGCTTCCCTGAGCAGTTGGGTACCAAAGCGGTGCCGGACCACCTTGCCGAACTGGGCGAGCTGGCGGTCACCCCAGAAGCCAACATCATCAAGCTGCCGAACATCAGCGCCTCGGTCCCGCAACTGCAAGCCGCGATCAAGGAGCTGCAGGCCCAGGGCTATGCGCTGCCGGACTACCCAGAAACCGTGACCTGCGACGCCGACAAAGACGCCAAGGCGCGTTACGACAAGGTCAAGGGCAGCGCCGTGAACCCGGTCCTGCGTGAAGGCAACTCCGACCGCCGCGCTCCGCTGTCGGTGAAGAACTATGCGCGCAAGCACCCGCACAAGATGGGCGCCTGGGCCAAGGACTCCAAGTCCCACGTTGCCCACATGAGCAACGGCGACTTCTACGGCAGCGAAAAAGCGGCCCTGATCGAAGCAGCCGACAGCGTCAAGATCGAACTGATCGCCCAGGACGGCACTGCCACCGTCCTGAAGGAAAAGACCGCTGTGCAAGCCGGCGAGATCCTCGACTGCGCGGTAATGAGCAAAAAGGCCCTGCGCGCCTTCATCGCCGCTGAAATCGAAGACGCCAAGAAGCAAGGCGTACTGCTTTCGGTACACCTCAAGGCCACCATGATGAAGGTCTCCGACCCGATCATGTTCGGCCAGATCGTTGCCGAGTTCTATCAGGATGCCCTGAGCAAGCACGCCACCGTGCTGCAGGAAATCGGCTTCAACCTGAACAACGGCATCGGCGACCTGTACGCCCGCATCAAGGCGCTGCCGGCCGACCAGCAAGCTGCGATCGAAGCCGACATCCAGGCCGTCTACGCTGCCCGCCCTGCCCTGGCCATGGTCAACTCCGACAAAGGCATCACCAACCTGCACGTGCCGAGCGACGTGATCGTCGACGCCTCGATGCCTGCCATGATCCGTGACTCCGGCAAGATGTGGGGCACCGACGGCCAGCTGCACGACACCAAGGCCGTGATCCCGGACCGTTGCTACGCCACTATCTACCAGGCCGTGATCGAAGACTGCAAAGCCAATGGCGCGTTCGATCCGACCACCATGGGCAGCGTGCCGAACGTTGGCCTGATGGCGAAAAAAGCCGAAGAATACGGTTCCCACGACAAGACTTTCGAAATCAAGGCTGACGGCGTGGTTCGCGTCACCGACAGCAAAGGCAGCCTGCTGCTGGAGCAGAAAGTCGAAGCCGGCGACATCTTCCGCATGTGCCAGACCAAAGACGCGCCGATCCAGGACTGGGTCAAACTGGCGGTCAACCGTGCTCGTGCCAGCAGCACTCCGGCCATTTTCTGGCTGGACCCGATGCGTGCCCACGACGGCGTGATGATCGAGAAAGTTCAGGCCTACCTGAAGGATCACGACACCAGCGACCTGGACATCCGCATCATGTCCCCGGTTGAAGCCATGAAGTTCACCCTGGCCCGCACCCGCGACGGCAAGGACACCATCTCGGTGACCGGCAACGTACTGCGCGACTACCTGACCGACCTGTTCCCGATCATGGAACTGGGCACCAGCGCCAAGATGCTGTCGATCGTGCCGCTGATGAACGGTGGCGGCCTGTTCGAAACCGGCGCCGGCGGTTCGGCCCCGAAGCACGTACAGCAGCTGCTGGAAGAGAACTTCCTGCGCTGGGACTCCCTGGGTGAGTTCCTGGCCCTGGCCGCCTCCCTGGAGCACCTGGGCAACACCTACAACAACCCGAAAGCCCTGGTGCTGGCCAAGACCCTGGACCAGGCGACCGGCCAGTTCCTCGACAACAACAAGTCGCCATCGCGCAAGGTCGGCAACATCGACAACCGCGGCAGCCACTTCTACCTGGCGCTGTACTGGGCTCAAGCCCTGGCCGCCCAGACCGAGGACGCTGCCCTACAAGCGCAGTTCAGCACCCTGGCCAAGACCCTGACCGAGAACGAAGCGACCATCGTCGCCGAGCTCAACGCCGTACAGGGCAAGCCCGTGGACATCGGAGGCTACTACAGCGCCAACCCCGAACTGGTGAGCCAGGCCATGCGCCCGAGCGCCACCCTCAACGCAGCCATCGCTGCGCTGGTGTAAGCACGAGCGAACACACAAACCCCGGCCCCGTGCCGGGGTTTGTGCTTCTGGCGTCCGCAGCAACCGGCCTGTCGGCAAAACAGACAGCGCTCGCTTCGCCGGCAAGCCGGCTCCTACAATGCTCACCCTTTATAAAGGAGTGCCTTTATGGAATGGCAACCACATATTACTGTCGCCACCATCGTCGAGGACCAGGGCCGCTTCCTGTTCGTCGAGGAATACCAGGGCGAACAAGCCGTGCTCAACCAGCCCGCCGGGCACCTGGATGCCAATGAAAGCCTGCTCCAGGCGGCCGTACGCGAAACCCTGGAGGAAACCGGCTGGGATGTGGAGTTGACCGGCGTGGTCGGCATCTACCTCTACACCGCCCCCAGCAACGGCGTGACCTACCAGCGCGTGTGCTTTGCCGCCAAGCCACTGCGCCATCATCCGGACTATCAGTTGGATGACGGCATCATCGGCCCGCGCTGGCTGAGCCGCGAGCAACTGCTGGAGCAACGGGCCAACTGGCGCAGCGAGCTGATCCTGCAGTGCTTGGACGATTACCTGGATGGCCAGTTGCACAGCCTGGCACTGATCCGACCAATGCTTTAACCGCAGTTTTAGCCTTGCAGGCCTCAGCCTGTTAGAATCGCGTCCTTTTTCAAGACACCCGTTGAATTCCTATGCGTGATCCAGCCCCTTCTGATAACCAAAAGAAGCGCGTCATTGTCGGCATGTCCGGCGGCGTGGATTCTTCCGTTTCCGCCCTCCTGCTGATGGAGCAGGGTTACCAGGTGGAAGGCCTGTTCATGAAGAACTGGGAGGAAGACGACGGAACCGAATACTGCACCGCCATGGACGACCTGGCCGACGCCCAGGCCGTGTGCGACAAGATTGGCATCAAGCTGCACACCGCCAACTTCGCCGCCGAATACTGGGACAACGTGTTCGAGCACTTCCTGGCCGAATACAAGGCCGGCCGCACGCCGAACCCGGATATCCTCTGCAACCGCGAAATCAAGTTCAAGGCCTTCCTCGACTACGCCATGATGCTCGGCGCCGACCTGATCGCCACCGGCCACTATGTGCGCCGCCGCGACATCGATGGCCGCACCGAACTGCTCAAGGGCCTGGACCCGAACAAGGACCAGAGCTACTTCCTCCACGCCGTTGGCGGCGAGCAGATCGCCAAGACCCTGTTCCCGGTAGGCGAGCTGGAAAAGCCCGAAGTGCGCGCCATTGCCGAAAAACACGACCTGGCCACGGCGAAGAAGAAAGACTCAACCGGCATCTGCTTTATCGGTGAGCGGCGCTTCAGCGACTTCCTCAAGCAATACCTGCCGGCCCAGCCCGGCGAGATCAAGACCACCGAAGGTGAAGTCATCGGCCGCCATCACGGCTTGATGTACCACACCATTGGCCAGCGCCAGGGCCTGGGCATCGGCGGCCTGAAAGACGCCGGCGAAGAGCCGTGGTACGTGCTGATCAAGGACCTGGAGCACAACGAGCTGATCGTGGGCCAGGGCAATGATCACCCCTGGCTGTTCTCCCGTGCCCTGCTGGCCTCCGACATCTATTGGGTCAACCCCATCGACCTGAGCCAGCCGCGGCGCCTGACCGCCAAGGTACGCTACCGCCAGAGCGACCAGCCCTGCACCCTGGAAAAGACCGCCAACGGCTACCGCGCCACCTTCGACGACCCACAGCGCGCCGTCACTCCCGGCCAGTCCGTGGTGTTCTACGACGGCGAGATCTGCCTCGGTGGCGGCGTGATCGAAGTGGCCGAACCCTGGAGCAGCAAGGACGCCCGTCCATGAGCCCGATTCAGGAGCAATTGACGGCGCTGGGTGGTGTTTTCCTCGCAGCGGTGCTTGTGGACCGCATCGCCAAGACCGGCCAGGTCAGCGAAGCGGCCCTGAGCTGCATGCTCGGCAGCCTGCTGATCCGCGACCCGAAAGACACCCTGGAAGTCTACGGCGGCGACGACATCAACCTGCGCGAGGGTTACCGGGCCCTGATCGGCGCCCTGGAGCGCGACCCCAGCACCCTGCAGCGCGAACCACTGCGCTACGCTTTGTCGATGCTCGGCCTGGAGCGCCAGCTGGCCAAGCGCGACGACCTGCTGGAGACCATCGGCAAACGCCTGCCGCAGATCCAGTCCCAGGTCGAACATTTCGGTCCAGCCCACGAAAACGTCATCGCCGCGTGCGGCGGGCTGTACCAGGACACCCTGAGCACCCTGCGCCAGCGCATTCAGGTGCACGGCGACATGCGCAATCTGCAGCAGCCCAGCAATGCCTCGAAGATCCGCGCCCTGCTGCTGGCCGGCATTCGTTCCGCACGCCTGTGGCGACAGCTCGGCGGCCATCGCTGGCAACTGGTGATCAGCCGGCGCAAATTGCTCAAAGAGCTTTATCCGTTGATGCGCAGCAGCTGAGCTGCGCCTGATTTTTCAAGAGCTGCGCGTAAGACGCTGGTCAGTTGGCAACGGACCGGCGGATATTTTCATGTATGATACGCGCCCCATTTCGTTGCCCGACTGTCCGAGAACACCCCATGCAGCTCTCTTCGCTCACTGCGGTTTCCCCTGTTGACGGCCGCTACGCCGGCAAAACCCAGGCCCTGCGCCCCATTTTCAGCGAATACGGCCTGATCCGTGCTCGCGTCCTCGTTGAAGTGCGCTGGCTCCAGCGCCTGGCCGCCCACAGCGCCATCAGCGAAGTGCCGGCGTTCTCCGCCGAAGCCAACGCCGTCCTCAATGCCCTGGCAGAGAACTTCTCCCTGGAGCACGCCGAGCGCGTCAAAGAGATCGAGCGCACCACCAACCACGACGTCAAGGCCATCGAGTACCTGCTCAAGGAGCAAGCTGCCAAGTTGCCTGAACTGGCCAACGTCAGTGAGTTCATCCACTTCGCCTGCACCAGCGAGGACATCAACAACCTGTCCCACGCCCTGATGCTGCGCGAAGGCCGTGATGAAGTGATGCTGCCGCTGATGCGCCAGACCGCCAACGCCATCCGCGAACTGGCGATCCGTTTCGCCGAAGTGCCGATGCTGTCGCGCACCCACGGCCAGCCGGCCTCGCCGACCACCCTGGGCAAGGAGCTGGCCAACGTCGTGTACCGCCTGGAGCGCCAGATCGCCCAGGTCGCTGCCGTGCCGCTGCTGGGCAAGATCAACGGCGCCGTGGGCAACTACAACGCCCACCTGTCGGCCTACCCGGACATCGACTGGGAAGCCAACGCCCGCGCCTTCATCGAAGACGAACTGGGCCTGGCCTTCAACCCCTACACCACGCAGATCGAGCCGCACGACTACATCGCCGAGCTGTTCGACGCCATCGCCCGCTTCAACACCATCCTGATCGACTTCGATCGCGATATCTGGGGCTACATCTCCCTGGGCTACTTCAAGCAGCGCACCATTGCCGGCGAAATCGGTTCCTCGACCATGCCGCACAAGGTCAACCCGATCGACTTCGAAAACTCCGAAGGCAACCTGGGCATCGCCAACGCACTGTTCCAGCACCTGGCAAGCAAGCTGCCGATCTCCCGCTGGCAGCGCGACCTGACTGACTCCACCGTATTGCGCAACCTGGGCGTGGGCTTTGCTCACAGCGTGATTGCCTACGAGGCTAGCCTCAAGGGCATCAGCAAACTGGAGCTCAACGCCCAGAAAATCGCCGAAGACCTGGACGCCTGCTGGGAAGTCCTGGCCGAGCCGATCCAGACCGTGATGCGCCGCTACAACATCGAAAACCCCTACGAAAAGCTCAAGGAACTGACGCGCGGCAAGGGCATCAGCCCAGAAGCGCTGCAGACTTTCATCGACGGGCTGGACATGCCCGCCGCGGCCAAGGCCGAGCTGAAACAGCTCACCCCGGCCAGCTACATCGGTAATGCCGCAGCCCAGGCCAAGCGCATCTGACCGATTGCTCGACCTTTTGACGCCCGGCCGCGCCGGGCGTTTTTATTCCTGCTAGAAAAGTACACTTTTTCAATAGGTTACACATGAATCCTGATATTCCTCTTCAACTTCTGGGCGGCATCACTGCACGGGAATTTCTGCGTGACTACTGGCAGAAGAAACCCCTGCTGATCCGTCAGGCCCTGCCTGACTTCGAAAGCCCGATCGAACCTGACGAACTGGCCGGCCTGGCCCTGGAAGAAGAAGTCGAATCGCGCCTGGTGATCGAGAACGGCGAGCGCCCATGGGAACTGCGCCGCGGCCCCTTCGCCGAAGACGAGTTCAGCAAGCTGCCGGAACGCGACTGGACCCTGCTGGTCCAGGCCGTGGACCAGTTCGTCCCGGAAGTCGCCGAGCTGCTGGAGCACTTCCGCTTCCTGCCGAGCTGGCGCATCGATGACGTGATGATCAGCTTCGCCGCACCTGGCGGTAACGTCGGCCCGCACTTCGACAACTACGACGTGTTCCTGCTGCAAGGCTTTGGTAAGCGCAACTGGAAGATCGGCCAGATGTGCGACTCCGAAAGCCCGCTGCTGCAGCACGCGGACCTGCGCATCCTCGCCGAATTCGAAGAAACCGAAAGCTGGGTCCTGGAGCCCGGCGACATGCTCTATCTGCCACCGCGCCTGGCCCACTATGGTGTTGCGGTGAACGATTGCATGACCTATTCGGTCGGTTTCCGTGCCCCAAGCGCCGCCGAAGTCCTGACCCACTTCACCGACTTCCTCGGCCAGTTCCTGCCGGACGAAGACCGCTACACCGACGCCGACGTGCAGCCGGCCAGCGACCCGCACCAGATCCAGCAGGACGCCCTCGACCGGCTCAAGGGCCTGCTGGCCGAGCACATGAGCGACGAGCGCCTGCTGCTGACCTGGTTCGGCCAGTTCATGACCGAACCACGCTACCCGGAACTGGTGACCGGACCCGAACTGGAAGAAGAAGACCTGCTGGGCAGCCTGGAA
The DNA here is from genome assembly GCF_032424515.1 of Pseudomonas sp. JV245A. Classification (NCBI taxonomy): domain Bacteria; kingdom Pseudomonadati; phylum Pseudomonadota; class Gammaproteobacteria; order Pseudomonadales; family Pseudomonadaceae; genus Pseudomonas; species Pseudomonas sp. JV245A. Next base: position 693 of record NZ_VYKE01000076.1, on the reverse strand, counting down.
CAGGGCGCGATCCTGATCCGCAACCCGAGCGCGCGCCTGGCCTGGTCGGAAGTGGATGAAGACCTGCTACTGTTCGCCAGCGGCCAAAGCCGCCTGCTTCCCGGTAAGCTGCGCGAACTGCTGAAAATGATTTGCGCCGCCGATGCCTTGCATATCGACAACCTCGGCCAGTGGCTGGCGGATGACGATGGGCGCGGCCTGTTGTGTGAACTGGTCAAGCAAGGGAGCCTGGGGTTTGCCGATGAATAAGATTCACGTACGTGTCGCAGACTGGCAAAAGGACAACGCCGAGATCCGGCGCATCCGTGAAGCCGTATTCATTGCCGAGCAATCGGTGCCGCCCGAACTGGAGTGGGATGCCGACGACGACAGCGCCGTGCACTTCCTGGCCTTCGAGGGCGACTTCCCCATCGGCACCGCGCGCCTGCTGCCCGACGGCCATGTGGGCCGGGTTTCGGTGCTCAAGGACTGGCGCGGCCTGAAGGTTGGCGACGCGCTGATGCGCGCGGTGATCGATGAAGCCGAAAAGCGCGGCCTGAAGCAACAGATGCTCAGCGCCCAGGTCCAGGCCACGGCATTCTATGAGCGCCTGGGCTTCTCCATCGTCAGCGAGGAATTCCTCGAAGCGGGCATTCCCCACGTCGACATGGTTCGCGGCGCCTGACCGACACGCCGCTCGCGGCAACGGCCAGC